>JAKLLJ010000394.1 GCA_023150215.1 Thauera sp.
ACGGCGGCTACGGGATGCTCTCCTCGCTCTTCGCGCTCGCGATGTTCATTCCGCATCTCGCGGTCGGCGCGCGGCGCCTGCACGACACCGGCCGCAGCGGCTGGTGGCTCCTGATCGGCTTCGTCCCGATCGTCGGCGCGATCGTGCTGCGCACGATCATGATTTTCGCCGGCAGCTGGCTGATCACCGAGTTCCACTGGCTGCTCTATGTCTTCGGCGCCTTCCTGATCGTCACCGGCATCAAGATGGCGTGGTTCTCCGAGCACGACCCCGACCTGGACAAGAACCCGCTCATCCGCTGGATCCGCAATCACTACCCGATCACCGAGAAGCTCGAGGGCGAGCGCTTCTTCGTCGTGCGCGACGGCGTGCGCATGATGACGCCACTCTTTCTCGCCCTGGTGCTGGTCGAAATCTCCGACGTGATCTTCGCGGTCGACAGCATCCCGGCGATCTTCGCGATCACCACCGACCCCTTCATCGTGCTGACCTCGAACCTGTTCGCCATCCTCGGCCTGCGCGCGATGTACTTCCTGCTCGCCGACCTCGGCGACCGCTTCGAGCTGCTCAAGTACGGACTGGCGGCCATCCTGGTCTTCATCGGCACCAAGATGCTGATCGTGGAGTGGGTGAAGATCCCGGTGCTGGTCTCGTTGTCGGTGGTCGCCACCATCCTGGCCTGCTCGGTGTTCGCGAGCCTGTGGTACACGGCGCGCAAGGAGAAGGAAGCCGCCAGGATCAACGCGGGCTGACGCGCAGCGGGCGGGTTGGGGGCGCCGGGCGCCGCGTCGCCGCCCCCATCCCGCCATCGCGACTTGCGTCGCTCCCACGAGAACCAGCCCGAAATG
>JAKLLJ010000395.1:0-261 GCA_023150215.1 Thauera sp.
GCCGTCGGCAAACTTGTGCAGGAGGCGCAGGTAGTTCGACACCCGCCCGCGCAGGTTCTTGAGCCCGTAGGCCACGTCAAGCCCGGGCACCTGCTCCAGGCGGGTGCGGATGTCGGGTTCGGGGCCGTCGGGCACGGCCGGTGCCGGCACGGCAGCGGGTGCGGAGGACGCAGGCTCCGGCTGCGCAGCCGGAGCGGGCGCCGGGGCATGCCGGGGCAGCCACTGGATCAGCGTGGTGTACAGCGCAGCGGGGTCCACCGG
>JAKLLJ010000395.1:271-514 GCA_023150215.1 Thauera sp.
TGCCGGCGTCCAGGCAGCGCTGGCGATCCTCGCCAAAGGCGTTGGCGGTCATCGCGACGATGGGCACATCCCGATAGCCGGCGCTGCGGATCGTGCGAGTGGCCTCGACCCCGTCCATCACCGGCATCTGCATGTCCATCAGGATCAGGTCGTAGGCGTCCCGGCCCACTTTGGCCACGGCCTCGGCGCCATTGCAGGCCACGTCGACCCGCAGGCCGACGCCTTCGAGCAGCGACAGGGCGA
>JAKLLJ010000395.1:524-838 GCA_023150215.1 Thauera sp.
CACGCGGGCGCCCGCGTGATCGCGGGCCAGCGTCAGCTCGCCGGGCAACTGGTCGAGGGGCATGGCCACGCGGGCCGATACATGATTGAAGCTGGCCTGGATCGCGTCGTGGAGATCGGAGAGGCTGACCGGCTTGGCAATCACCCCGGACGCACCGCAGGCCAGCGCCTCCTCGCGCTTGCCCAGGTTGTCGCCGACGGTGAGCAGGATGCAGTGCGGCGCCGGATCGACACCGAGCTGGTTGATCTGCGCCACGGCCACCCTGCCGTCCATGCCCGGCATGCCATCGTCCATCAGCACGAGATCGAAGGGGT
>JAKLLJ010000396.1 GCA_023150215.1 Thauera sp.
TGCATCTGGCCGAGTTGCCAGCCGACGTGCGGTCCGAGGCCGATGGGTTGACGGGCTTGCGCGCCGCGCGAGAGCACGGGCCGTGGGACCTGATCGTGCTGGACCTGCGCCTGCCCGGCATGGGTGGGCTGGATGTGTGCCGCACATTGCGGCAGGCGGGTGATCGGGTCCCGATCCTGATGCTCACGGCGCGCGGCTCGGAGCTCGACCGCGTGCTCGGGCTCGAGCTCGGCGCCGACGACTACCTCACCAAGCCCTTCAGTGTGTTGGAGCTGGCGGCGCGTGTACGGGCTTTGTGGCGCCGCACCGGTGGTCAGGCCAAGACCCCGTCGACCGACGAGCCCGCCGCACTGCAGCGAGGCGCACTCGAGATCGACCGCCTGCAACGCCGAGCCTGGCTGCGTGGAACGGAAGTGGCGTTGACCGGCATCGAGTTCGACCTGCTGTGGTGCTTCGCGCGCGAACCCGGCCGCGCCTTCAGCCGCAGCGAGTTGCTCGACCGTGTATGGGACACCCGGCACGAAGGCTATGAACACACGGTGAACACCCACATCAACCGCTTGCGCAGCAAGATCGGTGCGGGCCTGATCCACACCGTGTGGGGCCGCGGCTACCGATTCGAGGAACCAGGGGAGCGGTCGCCGTGAAGCCGACCGGGCGGCTCGATCGGCGGCTGGCCGTGGCCGTGCTCCTGGGCTTCGCCGCCAGCGGCATCGCACTGGTGGCATGGCAGTCGCAGGTGTCGCGCGTGGAGAGTGACGCCCAGTGGCAGGCGCAGAGCCTGGACCTGGCCCGCTACGTGGTGCAGCGCCACGCGCAGCGGCTGGCCGATGGAG
>JAKLLJ010000397.1 GCA_023150215.1 Thauera sp.
AGGTGCTGTCCGCACAGCCGGATCATCCGGACGCGCTGCACAACATGGGCGTGCTGCAGATGCAGTGCAGTAATCCGACTGCTGCGGCACCGTGGTTCCGCGCCGCCCTCGAGGCCCAGCCGGAAAACCCGCAGTGCTGGTTGAGCTATGCCGAAGCCTTGCTGGAAGCGGGCCAGGCCGCCGATGCGCGCATGGTGCTGGAGACGGGACGCGAGGCCGGGCTGCAGGGCGAGGCGGCAGATCTGCTGGAACTGCGGGTGATTGCGGCGGTGATGGGCGATGGGCAGGTGGCCTGAGAGAGGCGAGAGCGTGGGGGTAGGTCTTTCATTTGCTCATCACCTGCCTCGGCGCTGGCGGCTTCGTCCTCTTTAAACGCCAAGATTGCCAGCAGTGTCGCGCGCCGGGCGTGGTGGGGTGCTGCCACGGTGACGGTGCACCTGTAGGAGCGGCGGCAGCCGCGAACAGGGCGCTTGGGCTCGCGCCGACGGTGATCGCCTGCGGCACGGCCGAATTCGCGCCTGCCGGCGCTCCTACAGGGCGCGGTGGGTCAGGTCTTTCATTTGCTCATCGCCTGCCGCAGCGCTGGCGGCTTCGTCCCCCTGAAGCGCCACGACCGTTGGCGGGGGGGTGTGGCGGTGGCGGGGGGGGGGGGAGGCTTGCAGGGGTCAGTGACCGAACGGCGGTTGGGGCTATAGCGTGCTGTCGTAGGCCTGCTTGTAGACGAAGGCCGTGAGCACGAGGCGATGTTCGGGCGAGAGCTTGTCGAACTGGATGCCATGCAGCTTGCACAGCTCGGGGTCCTCTT
>JAKLLJ010000398.1 GCA_023150215.1 Thauera sp.
CTGAAGGGTTCAAATCGGCGCTGAAGCAAAGATTAGCGCGCAGGCCGGGCCAAGTCAAACCGCCCGGCCGCGGCGCTAGAGTTTCTCGACGGCCTCGCGGACCCGGTCGGGTTCGTCGAGCTTGAGCAGGCGCTGCACCTTGGGGGCCAGGTCGGCGGCGTCGGCGCGCAGGATGGACTGCTTGACCTCGAGGATCTGCGCCGGGTGCATCGAGAACTGGCGCAGCCCCATGCCGATGAGGAGCCGCGTGCACTCGGGGTCGCCGGCCATCTCGCCGCACACCGACACCGGGACGCCGGCCTTGAGGCCGGCCTGGATGGTCTGGTGGATGAGCCGCAGCACGGCCGGGTGGAGCGGGTTGTAGAGGTGGGCGACGGCCTCGTTGCCGCGGTCGATGGCGAGGGTGTACTGGATCAGGTCATTCGTGCCGATCGACAGGAACTGCAGGCGCCGGGTGAAGGCGCCCAGGCACAGGGCCGCGGCGGGGACTTCGATCATGCCGCCGACCTCGACGGCCTCGTCGAACTTGATCTTGCGCTCGCGCAGCTGGGCCTTGGCCTTGTCGAGCAGGACCAGGGTCTGGTCGATCTCGTGGCTGCTGGCGAGCATCGGGATCAGGATCTTGAGCTTGCCGAACTGGCTGGCCCGCAGGAGCGCCCGCAGCTGGGTGAGGAACATCTTGGGCTCGGCGAGGCAGAAGCGGATCGCGCGCAGGCCGAGGGCCGGGTTGTCCTCCTGGCGGGTGGCGCCTTCGAGCTCCTTGTCGGCGCCGATGTCGAGGGTGCGCACGGTGACCGGCTTG
>JAKLLJ010000399.1:0-454 GCA_023150215.1 Thauera sp.
GCCGGGCTGGGCGGATTCGCCCATGAGAATAACGGCCACCTAATTGACACCAAACGCTGGCTATTACGCCACGAAGGGGCGATCTGACTTTCCGGCAATACGCCGTATCCCGCCCTCAGTTTCGCCAGACATTCACATTCTGCCAATCACCATCATGTCCCGTCCCGACCAGCACGCGCCAGAAACCCCGGCCACCCGCTTCCTGCGGCAAAACCAGATTCCCTTCTCCACCCACCTCTACGCATACGAGGATCACGGCGGAACGAAAGTCTCGTCGCGGGAGCTCAATGTGTCGGAGCATGCCGTCGTCAAGACACTGGTGATGGAGAATGAAAGCCGCCAGCCGCTGATCATCCTGATGCACGGCGACCGCAAGGTGTCCACCAAGGAGCTCGCCCGCCAGGCCGGGCACAAGCAGATCAGCCCCTGCGACCCCGCCGTCGCCCAGCGCCAC
>JAKLLJ010000399.1:464-770 GCA_023150215.1 Thauera sp.
ACCCGCAAGGCGATGCCCTTATTCATGGAGCGCAGCATCCTCGACCTGCCGCTGATTTACATCAATGGCGGGAAAAGGGGCTTTCTGGTCGGCGTCCATCCCCACGACATTCTGCGGATACTCAAGCCGACGGTCGTCACCGTCGCGATTGAATGAATAACAAAAAGACTTGCCCGACCGTCAAATAAAAGTGGCAGAATAAGCGCTTGAATAAGGGCTGAAAAAAAGCCCCCAGTGGCGATTGGCCATCCAGCCGCCACATCCACCTCAAACGCTGATCACACTCAGAACGTCACGCCGAAGGAC
>JAKLLJ010000039.1 GCA_023150215.1 Thauera sp.
TGAACCGATCTACGGCTGGGACAACGAATACGGCGCGCACCGCGCCGAGGTGCCGGCCTTCCAGGCCGCGCGTCATCTGGTGAGCAACCGCGAATACCTCGCCTTCGTGGATGCCGGTGGCTATGCCGACGACAGTCTGTGGGACGAGGAGAGCCTGGGCTGGAAGCGCTTCGCCCGCGCCGAGCACCCCACCTTCTGGATCCCCGACGCCACCGGCTGGAAGCTGCGCCTGATGGCCGAGGAGGTGCCGATGCGCTGGGACTGGCCGGTCGAGGTCAACTGCCTGGAGGCACGCGCCTTCTGCCGCTGGAAGGCGCGCGAGACCGGCCAGCCGGTGCGCCTGCCCACCGAGGACGAGTGGAACCGCATCTACGACCACGTCGGCCTGACCGACGTGCCGCGCGACGCCCCCGCCGACGCCAACCTGCATCTGGACCACTGGGCCTCGAGCTGTCCGGTGACGCGCTTCGCGCACGGCGAGCTCTTCGACGTGGTCGGCAACGTGTGGCAGTGGTGCGAGACGCCGACCTATCCCTTCGACGGCTTCAACGTCCATCCCATCTACGACGACTTCACCACGCCGACCTTCGACGACCGCCACGCCATCATCAAGGGCGGCAGCTGGATCTCGGCCGGCAACGAGTCGCGCCATGCCTCGCGCTATGCCTTCCGCCGCCACTTCTTCCAGCACGCGGGCTTCCGCTACATCGTCAGCGAGGCGCCGGTGCTCAACCCCGCTTCGACCTACGAGACCGACGCGCTGCTGTCGCAATACGCCGAGTTCCACTACGGCGACGAGGCCTTCGGCGTGCCCAACTTCCCGAAGGCGCTCGCCGACATCGCGATCAGCGCCCAGCGCCGCTTCGGCAAGAGCCGGTTCGGCCGCGCGCTCGACCTGGGCTGCGCCACCGGGCGGGCGAGCTTCGAGCTGGCGCGCGCCTTCGAGCGCGTGGTCGGCATCGATTTCTCGGCGCGCTTCATCCAGGCCGGCGCCAGGCTCGCCGAGACCGGCGCGCTGCGCTACACCCTGCCCGACGAGGGCGAGCTGGTGAGCTACCACGAGCGCCGGCTCGACGCGCTCGGCCTGGCCGAGACCGCGGGCCGTGTCGAGTTCTGGCAGGGCGACGCCTGCAACCTCAAGGAGGTGTTCACCGGCTTCGACCTCATCCTCGCCGCCAACCTGATCGACCGCCTGTACAGCCCGCGCCGCTTCCTCGCCGACGTCACCCGGCGCCTGAACCCCGGCGGCCTGCTGCTGCTCGCCTCGCCCTACACCTGGCTGGAAGAGCACACCAAGCGCGAGGAATGGATCGGCGGCTTCAAGAAGGACGGCGAGTCGTACACCACGCTCGACGGCCTGAAGGACCTGCTCGCCGCCGACTTCGAGCTGGTGCAGGGGCCGCAGGCGGTGCCCTTCGTGATCCGCGAGACGCGGCGCAAGCACCAGCACACGCTGTCGGAGCTGACCATCTGGAGGAAGCGTACATGAGCGCCATCGACCGCGAAGCCGACTCCGCGGCCCTCGCCGACCGCGCCGCCGGCGCGCTGATGGGCGCCTTCATCGGCGACGCGCTGGCGCTCGGACCGCACTGGTACTACGACCTCGACGCGCTGCGCGCCCGCTACGGGCCGTGGATCTCGGACTACACCGCGCCGATGCCCGACCACTACCACGCTGGAATGAAGGCGGGCGAGTCCTCGCAGGCCGGCGTGCTGCTGCGCCTGACGCTGGAGTCGCTGGCCGAGCGCGGCGGTTACGACGAGGTCGACTTCTGCCGCCGCATGGACGAGGACTTCTTTCCGCAACTCGATGGCAACCCGATGCAGGGGCCCGGCGGCTATACCAGCCAGTCGATCCGCGAGGCTTGGCGCAAGCGCGTGCAGCAGGGCCTGTCCTGGGGCCAGCTCGGCGGCAACGCCGACACCACCGAGGCGGCCGAGCGCACGCTGGCGATCGCGGTGCGCTACGCGCTCGATTCCGCCGCGCTCGCCGACGCCGTCACCCGCAACACCGTGCTCACCCAGACCGACGGCACCGTGGTGGCGATGACGGTGGCCTTCGGCGCCGTCCTCGGCATGCTGGTGGAGGGCCACCCGCTCGATGCGTCGATCTCCGCACGGCTGATGGCGCGCGTGAAGACCGGCGCGCTGCCCTTCCACACCGTCACCTCCGGCAAGCTGCAGGCGCCCAGGCTCGGCGCCGCCGAGGCCCCGACCGCCGGCCGCTTCCCGTCACCGGACGCGCTGCTCACACCGTCCTCGATCGCGCGCGCGGCGCGCGACCCGGACGTGCGCATCGAGCCGGCGTGGAAGGCATCGCTGGTGTATGGCATGCCGTGCGCGGTGTATCACCAGTTTCCGGCGGCCTACTACCTGGCGGCGCGCTTCGCCGACGACTTCGAGTCCGCGGTGCTGCACGCGGTCAATGGCGGCGGGCAGAACCTGGCGCGCGCGATGCTGACCGGCGCGCTCGTCGGCGCCCAAGTGGGCCTGGTGGGGATTCCGCGGCGCTTCATCGACGGACTGGCGGACGCCGCGGCCTTGTGCACGGTCGCCGATCGGCTCGCCGGACAGGTCGCGGCGGGCTGAGGCGCGTTGCGCGCGCGCCGGCGGCAGCGGCGTGGGGGCTGATCTTCAGCCGAGCGGAGCGCGGTCGATCGCCGACAGCTCGGCGTTGACGTCGAACAGCTTGGCGTTGACCCGCGGCACGCCGAAGTCTTCGAGACGCGCGCGATGCATCGCCAGGTAGGCCTCGGCGCTGGCGCGGTCGGCGAACAGATAGATGCCCCCCGCCTCGCGGGTTTCGGCGTTCTCGGTCCAGATTTTCCACAGCAGGCCGGGTTCGCACGCGATCGATTCGGCCAGGCCCTTCATCCCTTCGCTCATTTGCGCGCCCCACGGGCCTTCGAAGGCAAAATCCACTTGCAGCAGCACGGCCATGTCACATCCTTCCCGATGATGTCAGGCCGCCGATTCTGCCCCGGATCGGCAACCCGTGGCGCGGAAAGATCCGCTCACGATTGGCTTCGTCGCGTTCGCCCGCCCGATCTTCGTCGGCTGCGATAATGCCGCGACGGAAACGGCACGCCGCTCGCGCCACCACATTGCCATGGACTGCAGGAGACCTCCTTTCATGATCCGAATCCGCCTTGCTGCGCTCGCCCTGGCCTTGAGTTGCGCGGCGCCGGTCGCCCATGCGGCGGGTGACATTCGCCCCGGGCTCTGGGAGTTCCGCTCGACGCGCCTGAGCCTTGGCGGCCTGCCCGACATGTCGGCGCAGATGGCGCTGCTGCAGCAGCAGATGAAGAGCTTGCCCGCCGACACCCGGCGCATGCTCGAGCAGCAGATGGCCGAGCGCGGCGTGAGCGTGGGCGCCGATGGCACGGTGCGCAGCTGCATCACGGCCGAACAGGCGCGCCAGGACAACATCTTCGCGGGCAAGGTCGAGGGCAACTGCATGCTGACCCAGGTGAGTCGCAGCGGCAACACCGTCAGCGGCAGCCTCAAGTGCACTGGACCCGATGCACGCGGCGACTTTCACGCCCGCATCGACAGCCCGGAGCATTTCACCACCCGTGTCAAGCTGGACTCGGCGCGCGGCGCGCTCGACCTGGAAACCGATGCGCGCTGGCTCGGTGCGCAGTGCGCACAGGCCGTGCAGGGGGCGCCGGGCGCCGGTCGCGGCCGGTAAGCACAGCGGGCGGCGGCATGAGGCCTGCGTGCGCAGGCCGCGATCTAAGCGGTGCACGGCAAGCGAGCGTGAAGAAATGCGGCCTGGATGCCTTTTTCCGCTACCCGATCCAGGGCAGGTGGGCGATGATGTGCACAGAGGACAGGATCGCCGGATGAGCGTCAGGCTGCGACAGTCGGCCTCGGCGGCCTGGACGGGGACCCTCGAGCCGCGAGGCACAAGACCATGAAAAGCCATCTCGCCGAAGACATCCGCATTGCCAATGCGCGCTTCCATCTGCCGACCCGTGACGGCCTGTATGCGCCGATCGCGTTCATCTTCGTCACCGAGCGCATGCGTGACGACATCCTGCACGAGCGCGAGTTGCTGCTCGCCTCGCTGGCGCCCGCACAGCGTGCGCGCCAGGCGCGCCTTTTCGCGCGCTACGATCCGACGGTGGGTGCCGCAGCGTTCCGCGATCTGCTCAGCCTTTACGGCAATCCGTTCGCGCGCTGAGCGCCGGCCTCTGCTGCCGGTCGCGGCGCGGGCACGGCCAGCCCTTCATCAAGCTGCGCTGACCCGACCTGAGCATTAGCGCGCCAGTCGCCATGCGTGGCGCTGGCGATCGCCACTTTCGAGCTGCTGGGCGAAGGCGGGAAAATCCAGACCGAAACGCGCCTTCAGTGCGTGCGCTTGGCTGCGCATCCAGGTCCAGCGCGGGGCGAACTGCGGATCGCGGAAGGCGAACAGGATGTGGTTGCCGTCCTCGCGCACCGGTATCGCGATCACGCGCTCATCGAACACTTCGAGCAGGCGTGCCACGTGCGGCGCGTAGCCCTCGCGGGCGCCGGCCACGTTCATCACCAGGATGCCGCGCCCGCTCAGGTGACGCTGCGCGTCGGCGTGGAAGTCGGTGTCGAGCAGGGTTTCGGCGATGCCTTCGGCGCCGAAGGCGTCCACCAGCAGCACGTCGCAGCGGGTGTCGGTGTCGCCGAGCCAGCGCACGCCGTCGGCCTCGATCACGCGCAGGCGCGCATCGTCCGCGGGCACGCCGAAGAGCGCGCGCAGGGCGATCACGTGGGGGTCGATCTCGAGCACGGTGAGCGCAGCCGCGGGCAGGTGGCGGTGACAGAAGCTGGCCAGCGAGCCGCCGCCGAGCCCGATCATGGTGATCCGGCGCGGGCGCGGCGCAAACAGCAGGAAGGCCATCATGCGCTGCGCATAGCCGAGCACGAGCGCGGCTGGGTTGTCGACGTCCATGACGCTCTGCACATAGCCGAGGCTGAAGTGCAGCGCGCGCAGGCCGCCATTTTCGAGCACGAAGGGCTTGTCGTAGCAGCCGGCGCGCAGTCGCTCGGCGAGCGCGTCGGTGTCGCTGCCGGCCGGCTCGAGCAGGCGTACGCGGCCGGGCTCGGACGGGAACGGGCTCGGCAGCTCGAACAGCACGCTCATCGGCGGCCGCAGGGGGAGGCGAGGGCGCGGGACGCGCTGCGTCCCCGCGCGAGTACGAGCGTCGCCATCTCCCGCTTCATCCTTCGCTTCAAGCGCGCCTCAGTCCCAGATCCCGGGTTCCAGCTTGCTGCGGATCTCCGGGTAGCGGCTGGCGTCGAAGGTCGGCAGCTTGCCGGCGGCGCGCTGGGCGTCGTAATCGCGCGCCAGCTTCACCGCCAGGCCGGACAGCAGCAGGATCGCGACTAGGTTGGTGATCGCCATCAGGCCCATCGCCACGTCGGCGAAGTTCCACACGAAGGGCAGCGAACCGATTGCGCCGAACATCACCATCGCGAGCACGATCAGGCGGAAGATCAGCAGGCCCGCCGGGTGGTTGTGCTCGATGAAGACCAGGCAGTTCTCGGCATAGAAGTAATTGGCGACGATCGAAGTGAAGGCGAAGAACAGCACCACGATGGCGAGGAAATACTTGCCCCAGCCGCCGACGTGCTCGCCGAGCGCGTTGCGCACGAGGTCGATGCCGGTGCCTTCGCTCGGTCCGGCGAGCAGGATGATCGCGGCCGACGCGGTGCAGATCAGCATCGTGTCGATGAACACGCCGGCCATCTGCACATAGCCCTGCGAGGCCGGGTGCGGTGGGTAGGGCGTGGCCGCGGCGGCGGCGTTGGGCGCCGAGCCCATGCCGGCCTCGTTGGAGAACAGGCCGCGCTTGAAGCCGTTGAGGATGGCGGCACCGATGCCGCCGGCGGCCGCTTCGTGCAGGCCGAAGGCGCTCTGGACGATCATCGCCAGCACCGCCGGCACCTCGGAGAGGTTGGCGATGATGATGCCGACCGCCACCACCAGGTAACCCGCCGCCATGAAGGGCACGGCGAGCTCGGAGAAGCGCGCGATCGAGCGCAGGCCGCCGAAGATGATCAACGCGGTGAGCGCGGTGACCGCCAGGCCGACCGCCAGCGCGGCGACGCCGATCTCGTTGCCGCCCACCATGATCGTGCCCATGTCGAGGCCGAAGGCGCCGACCATCGCGCTGGCGATGGTGTTCGACTGCACCGAGTTGAAGGCAAAACCGAAGGCGATGATCAGGAAGATGGAGAACATCGTCCCCGCCCAGCGCTGGCCGAGGCCCTTCTCCATGTAGTAGGCGGGACCGCCGCGGAACTGCCCCTTGTCGTCGCGCATCTTGAACAGCTGCGCCAGCGTGGCTTCGACGAAGCCGGTGGCCATGCCGACGAGCGCAATCATCCACATCCAGAAGATCGCGCCCGGCCCACCGAGCGTGATCGCCACCGCCACGCCGGCGATGTTGCCGGTGCCCACCCGCGCGGCGAGCGAGGTGCACAGCGCCTGGAAGGACGAGATGCCCGAGGCGTCGGATTGGCGGCTGCCGCGCAGCACGGTGAAGGTGTGGCCGAACTGGCGCAACTGGATGAACCCGAGGCGAAGCGTGAAGTAGATGCCGGTACCGACCAGCAGCCAGATCAGCACCTTGCCCCACAGCAGGCCGTTGAGGAGGTCGACGACCTCGTTGGCGAAGGTTTCCATCAGCGTTCTCCTGCCGCTCGTGGCGGCACTGCGTGCTTACGTCCCGGAATTGGGCACTCGAGTACGAGGGTGGCGGATTCTAGCGCAGCCGCGTGCGGGCCGCGGGACGGTATCGAGCACGAATGCTTGTGCGGAGATGCAGCACCTTAGCCGTTATCATTCGCGGTTCTTGCCAACACGCCCGCGACCCAGCGCGGGGAGTCCGATCGTGATGTCTTCTCCATTCCGCAAAGGGGCGCGGCCCCATGGCGTTGCCGCGGCGGTGCTCGCGCTTGCGCTGTCCCTGCTTCCGGCGCTGGCCGGGGCGCTCGAATTGCCGCGCGCGCGCAGCGTGCCGGGCGGGGTGGCGCTGATCGACCTGGGGCCGGCCCTGGTTGCGCCGCAGGCGAGCGTCGACGGTGTGCCGGTGCTGGTGAGCGGACGACCGGGCGGGTGGACGGCGGTGGTCGGCATCCCGCTCGAGGCCGCGCCCGGTGAGCGCGTGATCGAGGTCCAGCGCGAGGAGGGGCCGGCCGCGCGCGTGAGTTTCGCGGTGGCGCCGGTGCGCTACGCCGAGCAGCGCCTGCAGGTGGCGCCGGGCAAGGTCGATCTGTCGGCGCAGGACCTCGCCCGCCACGAGCGTGAGCGCATGCGCAGCGCCGAGGTGATCGCGACCTGGAGCGCGGCCGCGCCCGAGACGCTGCGCATGCGGCCGCCAGTGCCCGGAAGGCGCTCCGGTTCCTTCGGCCTGCGCCGGGTGTTCAACGATCAGCCGCGCAAACCGCACGGCGGCATGGACATCGCCGCGCCCACCGGCACCCCGGTGGTGGCGCCGGCCGCCGGTCGCGTCATCGATACCGGCGATTACTTCTTCAACGTCGTCGCCACCGGCACGCGCATTGGCGCGGTCGGCGCCACCGGGCGGGTGACCGGTCCGCACCTGCACTGGTCGGTGATGCTCAATCGGACCTTGGTGGATCCGGCGCTGTTCCTCGCCGACGGCGGGCGCTGAGTGACGGCGCACCGCGTCCGCGATACCGCATGGCAGATCCTGCGCTCATGAACCACGTCCCGACCCGCCTCTTCGCGTCGCCGCCCTCGCGCCGCGCGCTGTTGCGCTTTGCCTTCCCGCTGTTCGCGCTCACGCTGCTGATCGCGGCGGTCAGTGCCTTTGGCTACCGCTCGCTGAGCGAGGAAATCCGCCGCGAGACGCATCGCACGCTGGCGGTCATCGCCGAACAGAAGCGCCAGCAGATCGAGGGCTGGCTGGGTGAGGCGCGGGTGGATGCGGAAATGTATTTTTCCGGCCATTCCCAGCTCGAAGCCGTGTTCGAGCACTGGCTCGCTGGCGGTCGTCGCGACCAGGCCGCTTTCCAGCGCATGCGTGCCCTGGTCGAGGAGCTCGCCCGCCTGCGCGGCTGGCAGGGGCTGGCCTTGGTCGATATGGGCGGCACGCCCGCGCTGACGGTCGGTGCGCCGGACCTTTCCGTACACGCCGAGCTGATCGCCGACGTGCTGCGCCGGCCGCGGGTGGAACTGGTCGACCTGCACGCCGATGCAAAGGGCCGGGTCCACTACGGCGTGCTGGCGCCGGTCGGCTCCCCGGTGCGGGGCGTGGCCTATCTCACCTGGCAGGCCGAGGTCGAGCTGTATCCGATGGTCGAGGCCTGGCCGGTCCCCACCCGCAGCGCCGAGACCTACCTCGTGCGCCGTGACGAGCAGGGCGTGCGCTTCCTGACCCCGCTGCGCCACCACGAAGCGGCCGCGCTCAGCCTGACCCGCCCGCTCGATACCCCCGATCTGCCCGCCGCGCGCGCCGTGCTCGGCGAGCGCGGCATTCTCGCCGGCGGGCGCGATTACCGCGGCGTGCCCGTGCTGGCCTACGCAGCCGCGGTGGCGGGAACGCCCTGGCTGATGCTCGCCGAGATCGACGAGCGCGAGGCCTACACCGGCATCCGCACGCTGACCTGGGGCATGGGCGTGGTGCTGGGCCTCGGCCTGCTGCTCGTGTATTCGGCTGGCTACCTGATGTGGCGACGCGACCGCGAGCAGCAGGCGCTCAACGCGCTGCAGGCGCGACAGGCGGCCGAGGCGCGCTTTCGGGTGATCTTCGAGCAGGCGCCGCTCGGCGTGGTGCTGCTCGACCCGGAGAGCGGGCTCATCACCGAGGCCAACACGCGCTTCGGCGAGATCGTCGGGCGCCCGGCCGATACCCTGGTCGGCGTCGATCCGATCCTGCTCACGCATTCCGACGATGTGGCGGAAAGCCGTGCCCAGCTCGATCGTCTGAATGCCGGGCGGACCGCCGGCTACCGGCTCAACAAGCGATATCTGCGCCCCGACGGTAGCTCGGTGTGGGTCAGCCTCGCGTTCGCGCCGGTGCAGGTGGCGTCGGAGGACGCGCCGCGCCACCTCGGCATCGTCGAGGACATCTCGGCGCGCATCGAGATGGAGGCGCGCCTGCGCCAGGCCTCGGCCGACGCTGCCGCCGCCAACGCCGCCAAGAGCGAGTTCCTCGCCCATATGAGCCACGAGATCCGCACACCGATGAACGCCGTGCTCGGCCTCGCCCAGGTGCTGGAGCGCGAACCGCTCGCGCCCAACCAGCGCGACATGGTCGGACGCATCCGCACGGCGGGCCAGTCCTTGCTCGCCATCCTCGACGACGTGCTCGACCTGTCCAAGATCGAGGCCGGCCAGTTGCGCCTCGAGCCACGGCCCTTCGACCTCGCGGTGCTGCTCGCCAATGTCGACAGCCTGATGGGGCAGGTCGCGCACGGCAAGGGGCTCGCGCTGCGCGTCGAACCGCCTGCGCTGCCGCCCGGGCAGCTGCGCGGCGACGGCCTGCGCATCGAGCAGATCCTGCTCAATCTCGTCGGCAATGCGATCAAGTTCACCGAGCGCGGCGAGGTGGCGGTGCGCGTGCGTGCCGACGAGCTCACCGATGCGAGCCTGCGCCTGCATGCCGAGGTGCGCGACACCGGCATCGGCATTGCGGCCGATGCGCTGGCGCGGCTGTTCACCCCGTTTACTCAGGCCGACGCCGGTGTCAGCCGCCGCTTTGGCGGCACCGGGCTGGGTCTGTCGATCTGCAAGCGCCTGGTCGAACTGATGGGCGGCACGATCGGAGCCGAGAGCGAGCCGGGGCTGGGGAGCCGCTTCTGGTTCGAGCTGCCGCTCGAGCGCGTGGCCGCGGCCGACGCCGTGCCTGCGCTGCCGGTGGCGATGGCGAAGGCGACGGGGCCGCGGCTGAGTGGCGCGCATGTGCTGGTGGTCGACGACAGCGCGATGAACCGTGACCTGGTCGAACGGGCGCTGGCGCTGGAGGGTGCCACCGCGACGCTGGCGGCGGATGGCCGGCAGGCGCTGGAGCGTCTGAAAGGCGGCGCGCAGGCCTTCGATGCGGTGCTGATGGACGTGCAGATGCCGGTGCTCGACGGGCTGAGCGCCACCCGCAGCATCCGCGGTGAACTCGGTCTGAGCGCGCTGCCGGTGATCGCCTTCACCGCCGGTGTGCGCGCTGAGCAGCAGGCGGCCGCGCGCGCCGCCGGCGCCGACGACGTGCTGCCCAAGCCGATGGACCTGGAGCAGCTGACGCAGGTGCTGTTGCGCTGGATCGGGCCGCGCCCGCTGGCCGCGGAGGCCGCCGCGGTCGCGCCCGCCGGCGACGACTTTCCCGTGCTCCCCGGTATCGACCGCGCGCGCGCGCTGCAGCGCCTCGGTAAGGACCGCGGCATGTTCCTCGGCCTGCTCGAGATGTTCATCGAGGACAACGCCGGTGCCGCCGGGCAAGCCCGCGCCTTCCTCGCCGCCGGCGACCGGGAAGCCGCGGCCCGCCGCATGCACACCCTGCGCAGCAACGCGGGCTTCATCTGCGCGCTCGAGATCATGGAGGCCGCCGGTGCGCTCGAGCACGCGATCGAGCGCGGGGAGCCCGGTGTGCACGAGGCCCTCGACGGGCTCGAGGCACGCATCCTGGCGATCGTGAGCGCGGCGCGCGCGCTGTCCTGAACCGGCGTGCTGCGACATGGACAGGTTCCAGGGACCTGCCTATGCTGAAGCGAATCCCGCCGCGCATCAGGAGAACGCCATGACCGCTCCGCGCATCACCCCAGCCGAGCTCAATCGCAAGCTCGCCGATCTCTCCGTCTCCGAGAGTGATTTGGCGATGTATTTCGTCACCGACGACGAGAACTCCGGGCTGTTCAACCCGAAGCTGCAGCTCAACCCGGAAACCGTCGAACTCCCGGCTGATCCGCTTGCCGCGCGCGCGCGCAGCGAGGCGGCGATGAACTTCGCCAACGGTATCGCGCGCATGCGCCGCCGCATCCGCTTCGACCGCATGCTGGCCGATGGCTACGAGGGGCCAGTGCTGGTCTCCGAGGGCGACTCCTGGTTCCAGTACCCGATCAAGCTCGAGGACACGATCGACCATCTGTACGCGAAGGGCTTCGCCGTGCGCAGCCTCGACGCCGCCGGCGACACGCTGGACAACATGCTCAAGGACCACGAGTACGTCGATGCGATCGTCGAGGCGAAGGCTTCGATCTTCCTGCTCTCGGCCGGTGGCAATGACGCGCTCGGTGGCGGCAACTTGCGCGCCCACCTGCGCGATTTCGATCCCGCGCTGTCGCCGGCAGCGCATGTGCTGCCGAGCTTCGAGCAACTGCTCGACCACGCCCTGGCGATGTACGAGCGCGTGCTGCGTGATGTCGAGGCGCTGCCTGGGGTGGTGACGGTCTGTCACGGCTATGACTATGTGATTCCCAACGCCGGCAAGTGGCTGGGCAAGCCGATGATCTCGCGCGGCATCGAGGACGGCGCGGTGCAACGCGCCATCGCGGCGCACATGATCGACCGCTTCAACGAGCGCCTGCGCCAGCTCGTGGTCCACTTTGGTGCGCGCGCGATCCATGTCGATGTGCGCGGCGCAGTGGGCAACACGCTCAGCGTCTGGCACGACGAACTGCATCCGAAGAGCCCTGGCTACGGGCGTGTCGCCGAGCGTTTCGAGAAGGCGATCCAGGCCGTCGCCGGCCGCACGCCGGCGCCGCGCACGCGCGGCACGGGCAAGAAGGCGGCGAAGGCTACCGTCAAGGCCGCTGCGCCCGCGCGTCGCGGCTGGTCGGTGCACGTCGGCCTCAACAAGGTCGACGCGACGCACTATGGCGGCGACGCCGAACTCTTCGGCTGCCATTTCGACGCCGAGGACATGGAGCGCATCGCTGCCGAGCGCGGCTTCGAGAAGCGCACCGTGCTGCTCGACGAGCAGGCCACCCGTGATGCGGTGAAGACTGCGGTCGCTGCGGCCGCTGCCCGGCTCAAGGCGGGCGACGCGTTCATGCTCACCTATGCCGGCCACGGCAGCCAGGTGCCGGACTTCAATGCCGATGAAGATGACGGCGCCGACGAGACGCTGTGCCTTTACGACGGCATGCTGATCGACGACGAGATCTACGAGTTGTGGTCGAAGTTCGCCGACGACGTGCGCATCGTGATGATCTCGGACAGTTGCCACAGCGGCACGGTGTCGCGCGCCGCGCGCACCGTCCAGCCGATCGCAGCCGATGGCCCGCCTGCCGTGCGCACGCGCCTGCTGCCGCTCGCGCTGGCGATGAAGGCCTTTCGCACTCATCGCGACTTCTACACCGCGCTCGGCCGCCAGCACCGCGGCCCGGACGAGCGCGTGCTGACCCGCGAGCTCGACATGCCGCTGCGCTGTCCGGTGCTGCTGGTCGCCGGTTGCCAGGACAACCAGGAGTCGCAGGACGGCGTTGGCAATGGCCGCTTCACCCAGGAGTTGCTGCGGGTGTGGGACGAGGGGCGTTTCGAGGGTGACTGGACGACGCTGGCCAACCGCATCGTCGCCAACATGCCGCCCAACCAGACCCCGCGCCTGACCCTGATCGGGCGCAACCCGGAGGTGCTGGCCGCAAGCATGCCGTTCTCCGTGTGAAGTCCCGCATGCCGTTTCCGTGCCGCCGGGGTGCCGCCCGCCTTTCCGTGACGCCCGCAAGCGGTGCAGTTCGCGTTCGCGACTTCCGCCGCTCCTACATGGCCCACTGTGCTTGAGCGCGCTGTAGGAGCGCCGGCAGGCGCGAATCCGCTAAGAACCTTCGCCACCCGCGTCGATCGGCGGCACGGCCATATTCGCGGCTTCCGCCGCTCCTACACGAGCCGCCAACCCTCATGCCGATGGCCGTGCGCGCCTGCCCAGGGGTCCGAGGCACCACGCTGCCAGGCTGAACAGCATGCCGGCGGCGACGGTGAGGCCGAGCGCTGCCGTGCCGTGTTGCACGCCGTGGCCGACCAGCATGCCGGCACCGGCGCCCAGGCCCATCTGCACGAAGCCCATCAGCGAGGCGGCGGCGCCGGCCATCTTCGGGTAGCCGGCCAGCCCGAGCGCGGTGGCGTTGGGCAGGATGAGGCCGATCGCCGTGCTGACGCCCCACATCGGCAGCATCACCGCCACCGCATGATTCGGCCCCGTCAGCGCGAGGAGGGCAAGCACGACGCCGCACAGCGCGCCGAGCCACACACCACGGTGGATCAGGCGCGCCGGCCCGAGGCGGCGCGACAGCCGGCCCGACAGCGTGGAGCCGATCATGAAGCCGGTGACGTTGAGGCCGAAGGCCAGGCCCATTTGCTGCGGCGACATGCCGAAATGCTCGATGAACACGAAGGGCGAGCCCGAGATGAAGGCGAACAAGGCCGCGAAGGCGCCGCAGCCGATCAGCAGCGCGCTGCGATACGCAGGGTCGGCGAGCAGGGCACGGTAGTTCGCCAGCATGCGCCGCGGACGCAGTGCGTCCGCGTCCGGGTGGCGGTTGGTTTCCTTCAGCCACCACCATACCGCGAGCACCAGCACGCCTGCGTAGAGGGCGAGCGCGACGAAGGTCGCGCGCCAGCCCCAGGCGGCGGTCAGCCAGCCGCCGAACAGTGGCGCGAGCAGTGGGGCGAGTGCGGTCGCGGTGGATACGTGCGACAGCATCCGTGCCGACTCGGCCGGCCCGTAGAGGTCGCGCACCACCGCCCGCCCGAGCACAGGGCCAACACAGGCGCCGAAGGCTTGCGCCAGACGTGCCGCCACCAGGATGGCGAGCGAGTCCGCAAGGACGCATACCGCCGACGAAAGCAGGAAGACCAGCATCCCCCACAGCATGACCGGCCGCCGTCCGAACCGGTCCGAGAGCGGGCCGACCAGCAACTGGCCGGCGCCGAATCCGAGCAGATAGATCGACAGCGTGAGTTGCACGCCGGCACTGTCGGTGTGCAAGGCGCGCGCGATCGCCGGCAGCGCAGGGAGATAGAAGTCGGTGGACAGCGGCCCGAGCGAGGTCAGCGCGACCACCAGCAGGGCGAGGACGGCAGAAGGCGTCACCGGCAGGCCGACCCGGCTCATCGCTCAGTAGATCGTTCCGGTGAGCGGCGGGGGTTCGTTGCGCTGGATCGGCGCGTCACCGCGTGCCTCCATGCGTGCGGCGATCGCGATCCGTTCGCGGATGCGCAGATCCTTGGCGCGCGCCGCGATCTCCACCAGCGTGGCGCCGCTCTTCATCGTCGCCTCGGTCGAGGCGCCGGCGTCGAGCAGGGCATTGATCACATCCCAGTGGCCGTTGGCGACTGCCTTGAGCAGCGGCGTGGAGCCGTCGGCCGCGGCGAGGTTGACCCACGCCCTGCGCTCGATGAGCTGCTTGACCACGCCGAGGTGGCCGCGCGCGGCGGCCTGCAGCAGCGGCGTGATGCCGGCGTTGCTGGTCGCATTGACGTCGGCCTGGCGGCGCAACAGCACGGAGCACACTTGCTGGTAGCCGTTCAGCGAGGCCCAGTGCAGGGGCGTGTAGCCGTCGGAGTCGTGCGCATCGACGCTGGCGCCGAGCCTGACCAGCTCGAGCGCGAGCGCTTCGCGGCCGTGGAAGCACGCGATCATCAGCGGCGTCCATTGGCGTGCGTCGCGGCTGTCGATGTCGAAGCCGGCGTGCAGGAAGAGCGCGCACAGTTTTTGGTCGCCGGCCTCGATCGCACGCACGAACTGGCCCATGGTGAGCGGGATGTCGCGGCGCTCGAGCTCGGCAACCGCGCGCTCGTAATCCCAGGCGTTATCCACCGGGCCGGTAGTCGTTTGAGGCGCCTCCTGCGGACCTGGGCGGATCGGGCCGTTGATGTCGTAGGCCATGCTCAGATACACGATCTCGGCCCCGACGTCGGACGGAAAGCCGCGTCGGTTCGGCCGCTTGGAGACCATCAGCTCGGTGAAGTAGTCGCCGAGTGCGTCTTTGTCGTCCCAAAGTTCGGCGATGCGGTGGGCGACATGCGGGAAACCCTCCGCCAGCTTGCGCGGATAGCGGCTCGCGTAGGGGGTCTCCAGCAGAAATGACAGGGGAGATTGTGCGTCGTTCGTCATGGGTGCTCGGGGTGCGCTTGCACCCGTCCTCCTCGAGAGGCGTTGGTTACATCTGCTCCATAAATACTAGCCCAGCAATCCGATGCCGGTCCAAGCCCATGCAGGCCGCGGCGTCAGGCGGTGAAGAAGCGCTCGCTCAATTCCTCGATGCCGAGCTGGCGCAGCAGCTCCTGCAGGCGCTCGGCGGCGCGTCGGCGTGGTCGGTCGGGGCGGTGGCGGGCGATGATGAGTTCGTTCTTCATCGAGTGCTCCCAGCCGACCAGCTCGGTCACGGTGAGCTCGTAGCCGTGCGCCTCGAGCTGCAGGCAGCGCAGCACGTTGGTGACGTGGCTGCCGAACTCGCGTGTGTGGATCGGGTGGCGCCACAGCTCGGCCAGTGGCAGGGCGAGTGCCTGCTGCTTGTTCTTGCGCAGGACGGCGGCGACCTCGGCCTGGCAGCAGGGCACGAGCACGATGGCGCGCGCACCCTTCTCGAGTGCGAAGCGGATCGCATCGTCGGTGGCG
>JAKLLJ010000003.1 GCA_023150215.1 Thauera sp.
CGACACTGCGCACAGCATGCTGTTGCTCGACGAGGTGGACAGCCTGCTGCGCGACCGCCGCCAGGCCCGCCACAGCTGGGAGGCGACCCAGGTAAACGAGCTGCTGCAACAGATGGAGCGCTTCGGCGGCATCTTCATCGCGGCTACCAACCTCATCGGCCAGCTCGATGCGGCGGCGATGCGGCGCTTCGATTTCAAGCTCCAGTTCCGCGCGCTGGAGCGGATGCAACGCCGCTCGCTGTTTGCACGCGAGGCCTTGGGCGATGCGCTGCGGGTGGGCGAGATTGCGCCCGCGCTGGGCGCGCGGCTCGATGCGCTGGATATGCTGACCCAGGGGGATTTCGCCAACGTGGTGCGCCAGCGCGACCTGCTCGGTGACACGCCAAGCCCCAAGGACTTCCTCCGTCGGCTGATCGTGGAGTGCCGCCACAAGGAGGGAATGCAGGCAGCAGCGTGAGCAGCGACCTTGATCTGATGCGACATGCAGGAGCGCCGGCAGGCGCGAAGACGACGGTCGGGTCGAGCACCGTAGCTGAACGGCCCGGTTCGCGCCTGCCGGCGCTCCTACAAAAAATACCGCGGCGCTGCTCCCCCTGTAGCAGCGCCGGAAGGCGCGAAACGAAGGTCCGGGCAATCGCCCGCCACCGCAGGCTTGTCGCGGATCTTCGGCTGGGCAGGGGTCGCGGCTTTTTCCGCTCCCACGGGGCGCGCGAAGGTTTGCGTAGGAGCGCCGGAAGGCGCGAACTGGAGCGCTGAAACGTCGTCAGCGCGCATGCCCGGCACCGAATTCGCGGCTTCGGCCGCTCCTACGGGCGCTCATCCACGAGGCCGGGCGGCTGAAGGGGGCTCGCTACCGTGGTGGCACTTGTCGGCGCGGGCCTTCGCCGCAAGCTGCGCAAGCGCCTCGGCATCGAGCGCAGCCAGTTCATCATCTTCAGTCCCGGTCTCGGGGAAGAGCAGGCGGCGGCGCTCAGCAACATGTACGAGCTGACCTTCGCCAACCGGGAACGCTTGACAGCGCACCTGCGCAGCCTGCTTTAGTCAGTGCCCGCCCCGCAGCCGGCGATCCATCCTTCCAGCGGGTCCATTGCGGCGGGGAGGCCGAAGCGGGGCGGGCCATGACGCGCGGCGGTGGCGGCTTGCACCAGTGCGAGCGCGGCGTCCAGAAGGTCGCCGCTGGCATCGTCGACCAGGTCCTGGCGTTGTGCCAGCGTGGCGACGAGCACCGGTGTGTTCAAGGTGTGTTCCGCCGCGGGGCGCTCGGCGGTGAGCGCGGCAACGATACCGACGCGCGCTGCACGGCGTTCGTCGGTTTGCTTGCGGCGCTCGTCGCTCTTGTACGACGCGTTGGTGATGCGGCGCGCGAGCAGTCCGGGGTAGGCCTCGATGGCGATGCGCTGCACATCGCCATCGTGCATCCCGAGCACGTGCACGCCGGCGGCGAGCAGGCGCGGCGCGCCTTCCTGGAACATCAGGCCGACCGGCGGATTGACGAGCTTG
This sequence comes from Thauera sp., assembly GCA_023150215.1. Classification (GTDB taxonomy): domain Bacteria; phylum Pseudomonadota; class Gammaproteobacteria; order Burkholderiales; family Rhodocyclaceae; genus Thauera. The sequence goes on from JAKLLJ010000003.1 coordinate 1,501, forward strand.
AGCGGACTGTGCGAACGCGCCGGCAGGTCGGTGGCGCGGTGGGCGTAGCGCCGGCCGGCGGGGCGGGACTCGCGGTAGGCGTCGAGCGAGGCGCGAAAGGCCGGTTTGCCGAGCGCGGCGCAGTGACGCACGAGCGCTGCCCACGTTTGCGGCCAGCCGAGGTCGAGCACCGCCTCACGCGGCAGCCCGAAGGGAAAGTCGAAGGCGCCCAACCATGGCCCGGGACGCGCGAGCAGGGCTTCAAAGCTCGGCCAATCCGCGCAGCACTCGAAACGGTCGAGCATGACGCGCGCACCATCCAGGCGGCCGCAAGCCACGGTGATCGGCTTGGCGCGACGCGGGGCGGAGGTGAAGTCGATACCGAGAAGCTGGCGTGTCATCGCCGTTCGTCCACCCGCATCACCCGCGCCGCCGTACAGATGGTGTTGAAGTGAATCGTCACCGTGTCGTCGATCGGCTGCGCGTAGCCGCCAGCCATGGCCACGGCGACCGGTACGTCGGCGGTGCGGCATATGCCAAGCACGCGTTCGTCGCGCCGGCGCAGGCCGTCGATGCTGAGCGCGAGCCGGCCGAGGCGGTCGCCGGCATAGGGATCGGCGCCGGCGAGGTAGATCACCAACTCGGGGTGGGCGCGGGTGAAGACGGTGTCGAGCGCCGCATCGAGTGCGGCCAGGTAGGCCTCGTCGCCGATGTCGTCGGGCAACTCGATGTCGAGGTCACTTGCCTGCTTGCGGAAGGGGAAGTTCTTCGCACCGTGCAGGCTGCAGGTGAAGACTTCGGGCGTGTCGGCGAGGATGGTGGCGGTGCCGTCGCCCTGGTGCACGTCGCAGTCCACGATGGCGATGCGTCTGGCGCGGCCTTCGGCGCGCATCGCCAGCGCGGCGATGGCGGCGTCGTTGAACACGCAGAAGCCCGAGCCGAAGTCGCGATGCGCGTGATGGGTGCCGCCGGCGAGGTTGGCGGCACAGGCCGTGCCGCCTTCGCGATCGAGCGCGCTGCGGCAGGCGGCGAGCGTTGCGCCCGCCGAGCGGCGCGAGCGCTCGACCATCGCTGCGCTCCACGGAAAGCCGATACGTCGGATCTCGGCGGCATCCAGCGTGCCGCTGACGACGCGTTGCAGGTAGCCGGTGTCGTGGGCGCGCAGGATCTCAGTGTCGCTCGCGGCGCCGGGCACGCGGAAGTCGTCATCGGCGAAGAGGCCACTGTCGCGCAGGCGGGCGCGCAGTCGCGAATACTTCTCCATCGGAAAGCGGTGGCCTTCGGGCAGCGGCAGGACGAAATGGTCGGCGTAATGGAGTTTCAAGCTTGATCGCATCCCGGAGATGGTTGGCCAGCGCGGTGACTTGGGCTGGCGACGGACTCGTGACGGCAAACCAACGACCGCGCATCGCGCCCCACCCAGCGGAGCGCAACACCGGCCACCCACGCCGTAGTGCGACCGCCCCTACCCGACGGAACGCGGCGCCGCGTCTGCGCGGCGGAACCTGACGCTGTTTTCGCCCGGCGTAAGAGCGCGGAAGCCGCGAGGGGTTCCGGCAGTCACCATGTATTTTTGGCGAGAGTTCGCGGCTGCCGCCGCTCCTACAGGGCGCCGCACACGGGGTGCCGGAAGGCGCGCCGGAAGGCGCGAACGCGGCGCTCGTCTTCGTCAGCGACGCGTCGGCTGCCCGACGGCCGAATTCGCGGCTGCCGCCGCTCCTACAGGGCGGCTTCTGCAGGACTTGGCCTGGACAGGCTTGCGGATGAGCACACGGATCTTGTGCAAGCGGCGTGAACGGGAGCACCGTGGTGAACTCTTGTTGTCATGTCTTGATGGTGCAATGCAATATGGCGCATGTCGCTTCCATGTCTACCGCAAACAGAGGCCGAAATTGGATTTTCGCCTGTCCCTGGCGCGCATCCGTGCGGCCATCATTCGCGCGTTCAGCGACAGGGCTGCCACGACCGTGAGCGTTCCGGCGCCGCGGGTCGCGCCCGTGGTCTCGCCGCGGGTGTCTGCCGAAGTACCTGTCGAGGTGGCGCCCGAGCCAGCACCGGTGGTCGCGAAGAGCCCGCCGATGCCTGAACGTCGCGATCCGCCAGGCGCCGAATCCGCGCCCGTTGAGCCGGTCGGACCGGCCGAGCCTGCAGCCATCGTCGCCGCGCCTGATCCGGACGCCGAGCGGCTGCTCGTGCGCCGTGCCCTGCTGCAGGGTCAGCTGCTCGACCTCAGCGCCCGACTCGCCGACATGGAGCAGCAAGTTCGTCGCTATGAGCAGCACCAGTACCGCACCCTCGGCGAAGTGCTGGGCGAGTGCCTGCGCCTGCGCCAGGAATACCTCGGCCTCAAGGCCGCGCGCTCGGGCGCGGCAGGCGATCGGGAACAAGCGCGCCAGGCCGACGAGGACTTCGACGCCTACCGCCGCAGCACGGCGCACGCCGCGGCGCCGCTGCCCGAACTCGACGACGACGAGCAGGACGAACTGCGCCGGCTCTATCGCGCAGCGGCGATGCGTTGCCATCCCGACCGTGCGGCGGAGGCCGAGCGGGCCGAGGCGCATGACATTTTTCTGCGCGTGCAGGCCGCCTACCAAGGGCGCGACCTCGAGAGCCTGCGTCGCATCAGCGCCGAACTGGCGGGGTGGGCGCGCCCGGATGCAGAGGCGAGCAGCGGGGTCCGGCGCCGGGTTGCCGAGCTGCAGATCCAGGTCGCCGACCTGATCCTTGCCGTGCAGACCTTGCAGCTGGATCCTGCTTACCGCCAGGCCCTTCAGGTCGAGCGCTGGGAGGCGGACTTTGCCGCCGCGCGCGCGGGTTTCGAGGCCGAATGCGAGGCCTTGCGCGCACAGATCGCGCAACTGGCGTCGCGGCGAGCTTGAGGCTGGGGCCCCTGGGGTTACACCGCGAGCCTGGACGCCCTGGCTTCAGGCTCGAAGCCCCGCACCGCAAGCCTCAGACTTCCAGCGCACGCACCTTCACCTTCTTGCCCTTGAGCGTGCCCGTCGACAGGCGACGCACCGCCTCGCGCGCAATCGCGCGCTCGACCGCGACGTAGGTGAGCTGGTCGGTGACGGTGATCTTGCCGACCTGCTCGCGGGTGAATCCGGCCGCGCCGGTGAGCGCCCCGAGCACGTCCGCCGGGCGGATCTTGTCCTTGCGCCCGCCCAGGATCAGCAGGCTCGTCATTGGCGCCTGCAGCGGCTGCGGGTCGTCTGCCACCAGTTCGTCGAGCGCGTGCCACTCGGGCTCGAAGCCCATCATCTGCGCGATGCTCGCAACGCGGCGCTTGTCGGCGCTGCTGCACAAGTTCAGCGCCCAGCCCTCTTCGTCGCCGCGGCCGGTGCGGCCGATGCGGTGGATGTGGATCTCCGGGTCGGGGGTGACGTCGACGTTGATCACCGCTTCCAGCCGGGCGATGTCCAGCCCGCGCGCGGCGACGTCGGTGGCGACCAGCACCGAGCAGCTGCGATTGGCGAACTGGATCAGCACCTGGTCGCGCTCGCGCTGCTCCATCTCGCCGTTGAGCGCAAGCGCCGCGAAACCTTGCGCGCGCAGCAGCTCGACGAGGTCGCGGCACTGCTGGCGAGTGTTGCAGAAAGCCAGCGTGCTGACCGGGCGGTAGTGGTGCAGCAGCTTCGCGACCGCCTCCAGCCGCGCAGGGTGGGCGACCTCGTAAAAGCGCTGGCGGATCTTGCCGTGCGCGTGCTGTTCGAGCAGCTTCACCTCCTGCGGCTTGCGCAGGAAGCGCGCGGCCAGGCGGGCGATGCCTTCGGGATAGGTGGCGGAAAACAGCAGGGTCTGGCGCTCGGTTGGGCAGCGGCCGGCGACGAAGGCGATGTCGTCGTGGAAGCCCATGTCCAGCATGCGGTCGGCTTCGTCCAGCACCAGGGTGTCGAGGGCGTCGAGCCTGAGGCTGCCGCGTTCGAGGTGGTCCATGATGCGCCCGGGCGTGCCGACCACGACATGGGCGCCGTGCTCCAGGCTTTCGCGCTGCGGGCGCATCGGCGTGCCGCCGCACAGCGCCAGCACCTTGATGTTGGCTTCGAAGCGCGCAAGGCGGCGGATCTCCTGGGTGACCTGGTCGGCCAGTTCGCGGGTCGGACACAGCACCATGGCCTGCACGGCGAACTTGCGCACGTCGAGCCGTGCGAGCAGCGGCAAGCCGAAGGCCGCGGTCTTGCCGCTGCCGGTCTTGGCCTGCGCGATGAGGTCGTGCCCGGCGAGCGCGAGCGGCAGGCTGGCCGCCTGGATCGGGGTCATCGATCGATAGTCGAGCTGACGCAGGTTGTCCAGCATGGCCGCTGGCAAGGGCAGGCTGTCGAAGGGCAGGGCGGGCTCGGTGGCAGGGGGTGGCGCCACCGCTTCGTCGGGCGCGCCGGTGGGGCGCCCGGGGGCATCGTCAGGAATATCGATCATGCGCAATTATCAGGCCTGATTCGAGACCCACCGCTGAAAAATTTGCGGTAAAGCGAATCGGCGTGTCCTGTGGGCGGGAACTTCGGCCGGATTCGCGCTTCAGAATCCCCGAACGTTGACGCGCTTCGGGGTGGGAGGTGCATTTCCCTGCCTGTGTCACTCCCGCAGCGATCGATCCGCATTGCAGGAGCGGGGGAAGCCGGGGTTCGCGCCTGCCGGCGCTCCTACAATCCGCCGAACAGGGATGCTGTTGTGTAGGAGCGGCGGAAGCCACGAACGCGGCGGTCCGGCGCGCGTATCGCCGATTTCACGGGCCGGGGTTCGCGCCGTCCGGCGCTCCTACGGAGAACCGCCGGGCTTCCTGTAGGAGCGGCGGAAGCCGCGAAGCGGCGCCCAGGCAATCTGCTTGGGTGCCAAGCCCACAGCAGCGCTCGCGCCTGCCGGCGCTCCTACAATCCGCCGAGCCCAGATGGTGTTGTGTAGGAGCGGCGGAAGCCGCGAATCGACGCTCCGGCAATCCTGCTTCCGCGGCCGAAGGATCCACCCTCGTCCGCCTGTAATACACTCGACCTCCCCGCCATAGAGCACAACAACACGGTGCAGCCATGAGCCTCATCGAAAGCGTCCGCCCCCTGCAGAGCAAGCTGACCGCCATCCGCCGCGACATCCATGCTCACCCCGAGCTCGCCTTCGAGGAGCACCGCACCGCCGAACTGGTCGCGCGCCATCTTGAAGCGCTCGGCATCGAGACCCACCGCGGTGTCGGCGGCACCGGCGTGGTCGGCGTGGTGCGCGGTCGGCGCGGGCTGCGCGCGATCGGCCTGCGTGCCGACATGGACGCGCTGCCGATCACCGAGCGCAACGAGTTCGCGCACAAGTCCACCATCCAGGGCTGCATGCACGCCTGCGGCCACGACGGCCACACCACGATGCTGCTCGGCGCCGCCGAGGCACTGGCCGCGCGGCGCGATTTCGACGGCACGGTCTACCTGATCTTCCAGCCCGCCGAGGAAGGCGAGGGGGGGGCGCCGGCGATGATCGCCGACGGCCTCTTCGAGCGTTTCCCGATGGAGGCGGTGTTCGGCATGCACAACTGGCCGGGCATGGAGGCGGGGACCTTCGCCATCCATTCCGGGCCGGTGATGGCGAGCGCCGACCGCTTCGACATCCGCTTCACCGGGGTCGGCGCGCACGCGGCAATGCCGCACCTGGGCGTGGACCCGGTGGTGGCGGGCGCGGCCTTCGTGCAGGCGGCACAGACCCTGGTGAGCCGGGTGCTCGACCCGATCGACGCCGGCGTGGTGTCGGTGACCCAGTTCCATGCCGGCGAGGCCTACAACGTGATCCCCGACCGCGCCGAGCTGTGCGGCACGGTGCGCACCTTCTCCGCCGAAGTGCGCGACCGCCTCGAGCGCGGCTTGCGCCAGGTCGCCGAAGGCATCGCGCAGAGCCATGGCGTGGAGGTGTTGTTCGAGTTCCGCCGCGGCTATCCGCCCACCGTCAATACCGCGGCCGAAGCTGCGCTGTGCGCCGAGGCGGCGCGTGCCGTGGCAGGCGCGGATCACGTGTTCACCGACCGCAGGCCGAGCATGGGCGCGGAGGATTTCGCGTACTTCCTCGAGGAAAAGCCGGGCGCCTACATCTGGATCGGCAACGGCCCGGGCGAGGGCGGCTGCATGCTGCACAACCCCCGCTACGACTTCAACGACGAGGTGCTGCCGGCCGGCGTCGCCTACTGGTGCGCGCTGGTGCGCCGCCTGCTTGGCGACGCGGCTTGAGGCCGGCCCGATGATGCGAAACCTGCGCCTCGCCCTGCGCATGATGGTGCGCGACCTGCGCGCGGGCGAACTGCACCTGCTCGGGCTGGCGATCGTGATCGCGGTGGCGAGCCTGACCAGCGTCGGTTTTCTCGCCGACCGCGTCGGCCGCGCGCTCGACCGCGAGGCCAACCAGCTGCTCGGCGGCGACCTGCTGCTGCGCGCCGACCGCCCGTGGCCGGAGGCCTTTGGCGACGAGGCGCGCGCGCGTGGCCTGCAGGCCGCGAAGACAGTGCTGTTCACCAGCATGGCCAGCACCGCGGACGCCACGGCCCTGGGTGGGATCAAGGTGGTGGAGGACGGCTATCCGCTGCGCGGCGCAGTGCGCATCGCGCCCGGACCCAACCAGCCCGACGCCGCCGCAGCTCGAGCGCCGGCGCCGGGCGAAGTGTGGCTGGACGAGCGCCTGTTCGCCGAACTCGGCGTGAGCAGCGGCGACACCGTGGGCCTGGGCGAACTCGAGTTTCGCGTCGGGGCGATGGTCAGCTTCGAGTCCGACCGCGGCGCCAATTTCTTCAGCCTGCTGCCGCGCGCGATCTTCAACCTGAAGGACCTCGATGCCACCGGCCTGATCGCCGAGGGCAGCCGCGCCACCTGGCGGTTGCACGTGGCTGGCACGCCGCAGGCGGTCGAGGCCTACGAGCAGTGGGCGCGCGCCAACCTGGGCCGCGGCCAGCGCGTCGAGACGGTGGACAACGCCCGCCCCGAGGTGCGCGCCGCGCTCGACCAAGCGCAGCGCTTCCTGCGCTTGGCCGCGCTGCTCGCGGTGATCCTCGCCGCGGTGGCGGTGGGGCTGTCGGCGCGTCGCTTCATGGCGCGTCACCTCGACGGCTGCGCGGTAATGCGGGTGCTCGGTGCGCGCCAGGCGCAGGTGTTGGCAATCGTGGTCGGCGAATTCCTGATCTTCGGCCTGGCCGCCGCGGTGGCAGGCAGCGCGCTCGGGTGGACGGTGCAGTGGGGCCTGGCGGGCGGCTTGCGCGAGATCCTCGCCACCGAGCTCCCGGCGCCCTCGCTGCTGCCACTGGCGCATGGCGTGGTCGTGGGCATGGCCCTGCTGGCGGGCTTCGTGCTGCCGCAGCTGCTGCGCCTGGGCGGGGTGAGCACGCTGCGCGTGCTGCGCCGCGAGTTCGCGTTCGCCGAGCCGGTGTCGGGCAGCGCCTGGGCGCTCGGCCTCGCCGCGCTGCTCGTCCTGATCTTCTGGATCGCCGCCGACGCGCGCCTCGGCGCGATGGTGGCAGCGGGCTTCGCGGTGGCGCTCGGCGTGTTCCTGCTCGCGGCCTGGGGCGTGCTCAAGCTCGCCGGGCGCTTGAAGGGCCAGGGCAGCCTGCGTGGCGGCGGCTGGCGCTACGGCATCGCAGCGCTCGGCCGGCGCATGGGCAGCAGCGTGATCCAGGCTGCCGCGCTCGGCCTGGGCATGACCGCGCTGCTCGTGCTCACCCTGGTACGCGCCGACCTGCTCGACAACTGGCGGCAGATGGCGCCACCCGAGGCACCCAACCGCTTCGTGATCAACATCCAGCCCGACCAGCGCGCAGGCATCACCGCCCTGTTCGCCGCCCAGGGCCTGCCGGTGCCGGCGATCCAGCCGATGATCCGCGGCCGCATGGTGGCGATCGACGGCAAGCCGGTGGACCCGGCCTCTTACGCCGATGAACGCACCAAGCGCCTGGCCGAGCGCGAGTTCAACCTGTCCTACGGCGCCGACCTGCCCGCCGGCAACAGGGTCGAGGCCGGGCGCTGGCACGCGGGGGCCGCAGCGCCACAATTCTCGGTGGAAGCCGGGCTGGCGAAGACCTTCGGGCTCGCGGTGGGCAACCGGGTCAGCTTCGAGATCGGCGGTCGGCGTGTCGAGGCGCCGATCACGAGCGTGCGCAAGCTCGACTGGGACTCGATGCGGGTAAACTTCTTCTTCATCGCCTCGCCAGGTGTGCTGGAGGATTTTCCCGCAACCCTGATCACCAGCTTCCACCTGCCGCCCGCGCGCCACGACTTCACCACGAAGCTGGTCGCCGACTTCCCCAACCTCACCGTGATCGACACCGCCGCGGTGATCGCGCAGGTGCAGTCGATGACCGACAAGCTGATCGTGATCGTGCAGTTCGTGTTCGGCTTCGCCGTGCTGGCCGGCCTGGTGGTGTTGTATGCGGCGCTGCAATCCACCCACGACGAGCGCGACTATGAGCTCGCCATGCTGCGCACCCTCGGTGCGCGTAACCGCCAGGTGCGCCAAGCCTTGTTCGCCGAGTTCCTCGTGCTCGGCGGGGTGGCCGGGGTGCTCGCCGGGGTGGGCGCGAGCGCGATCGGCTGGGTGCTCGCCGAGCAGGTCTTTCGCATGCCTTATGTGCCGGCGCTGGCGCCGGTGCTGGTGGGCGTGCTGCTCGGCGCGGGCGGCGTGGTCGCCGGCGGCTGGCTGGGCACGCGCGCGCTGTTGCGTCGGCCGCCGTTGGCGAGCCTGCGTGCGCTCGGCTGATCGATGACGGCATTGCAACTGACACAGGGTGAGCTGCTGCTCGCCGCGCTCCTCGGGCTCGTGGTCGTGCTGCAGTTGTGGCTGCTCGTGCGCGGGCGGGCCGCCGCGCGCAGCCTGCGTGAAGGGCTCGGCGACGAGTTGGCGGAACTCATGGAACAGCAGCTCGGCGCTCAGCACCGCGAACTGCTGCGCGACCTGCACGACGGCCTCGGCCGCCAGACCGACCGCATCGGCGAACACGCGCGCGCCGACCGTGACCTGCTGCAGCGCGGGCTCACCGCGGCCTCGCTGCAGCTGTCGCGCGGCATGCAGGCGCTGACGCAGAGCGTGGATGGCCGCCTGGACACCCTGTCGGGCCAGGTCAGCCAGCGCCTGGACGAGGGTTTTCGCAAGACCAACGAGACCTTCGCCAGCGTGATGGCACGCCTGGCGACGATCGACGAGGCGCAGAAGAAGATCGACGGTCTCACGACCAACGTGGTCAGTCTGCAGGAGCTGCTCGGCGACAAGCGTGCGCGCGGTGCCTTCGGCGAGGTCCAGCTCGAGAACCTGGTGCGCAACATGCTGCCGCCCGAGGCCTTCGCCTTCCAGCAGGTGCTGCCCAACGGCACTCGGGTCGATTGCCTGCTGACGCTGCCGCCCCCCACCGGTCGCGTCGCCGTCGATGCCAAGTTTCCGCTCGAGAACTACCACCGCATGTTCGACAGCGCGCTCGCCGAGTCCGAGCGCCGTGCCGCGAAGCAGGCCTTCCGCGCCGACGTCAGGCGCCATGTGGATGCGATCGCCGCCAAGTACATCCTGCCCGGCACCACCGCCGATGGCGCGGTGATGTTCCTGCCCGCCGAGGCGGTGTTCGCCGAACTGCATGCCTGGCACGCCGAGGTGGTCGCCTACGCGCAGCAGAAGCGGGTGTGGATCGTGTCGCCGACCACGCTGATGGCGGTGCTCAACACCGCGCGCTCGGTGATCCGCGACGTCGAGACGCGCAAGCAGATCCACGTCATCCAGGACGCGCTCGGCAAGCTCGCCAAGGATTTCCACCGCTTCGACGAGCGCATGGCTGCGCTCGCCCGTCACATCGAGCAGGCCAGTCGCGACGTGCAGGACGTGCACACCTCGAGCCGCAAGATCAGCGCGCACTTCCGCCGCATCGAGTCGGTGCAGCTGGACGAGGAGGACGAAGAGGCGGGCGAGGGCACGCCGGCGGCGCTCGCTGCCGGGACCGTGGGAAGCGGATCCGTGGGGGGGCGGGATTGAGTTCTGCGAACCTGGGGAATTCTTCCGGGGCCGCTGCGGTCGGATCACCCGTCACGGGCGCGCGCGGATGATCGTCCGCCCGATTTGATGCGGGACAGGGACGGGGCGCGCCGCCGCCCGTATCGTCAGGCCCGACTCGCCGCAAGGCCTGCATCGCTTCTCCGATTCACCCGTCCGGGAACCCCGCACCGATGTCCGATTTTCCCCTGCCAATCCTTTTCATCATGGCGGTCTTCTTCACGATGTGGCTCGTCCTGAGGAAGTACCACAAGCTCGAACAGCGCAAGCGTGACCTGCCCGACCTCAACGCCTTCCTGTACGCCAACAAGTTGACCGAGCCGCGCTGCACCGCCTGCAATGCCGTCGACCTGAAGGATGAGGGCCTCACCCACGGCAAGGACGAACGCCGCATCGTGTCTTGCGCTCAGTGCAACACCCTGCTGTACCGCATCACCCCGCCGGCGCCCGAGGCGTAAAGCGCGCAGACGGCGCAGGAGCAGCCCCGCTCGTGTGTAGGAGCGGCGGACGCCGCGAACCGGCCGCAGGCAAGGCGATGGGCGGCGCAGGGGCGCGAAGCGCTGCGTTCGCGGCTGCCGCCGCTCCTACAGGTCAGGTCAAGCACTACCTCCACGATGACCAGCCCCGGTCTTGTGTAGGAGCGGCGGAAGCCGCGAACCTCGGCCTGCCCGACGCAGGAGCCGCCGCCGCGAGCCTCTGTGCGCCGCTTGCGGGGCGCTGCCTTGGCCGAAAGGCTCAGGGTGCTGCGGAGAAGGCATCGACCAGCACCTGGGTCAGCCGATGCATCGGCCCGAGCGGGTGCTGCGCCGGCGTCAGCCCCGGCACGAACCCGGCGGCCTCGAAGCGCGCCAGCAGCGCTCGGTCATGCGACACCACGTGCACCGGCACGTCCCAGGGTTGCGCCAGGCCGCTCACCGCACCGATCGGCTGGTGATCACCGATCACGATCAGCAGCAGATTCGTCGGCGCATGGTCGGCGACGTAGTCGGCGAGCCAGCCGAACTGGTAGCGCATCGCCGCCAGATAGGCAGGCCGGGCGTCGGTCCACGCCACTGGCACGGCTTCGGCCGCTGCCACCGCTTCGCGGCTGAAGGCCTTGGCGCCGCTCAGCCGCGACCAGTCTTCTGTGAGGGGTGGCAGCGCAGCGAACGGCGCGTGCGTAGACACGGTCGGAAACACCACCAGTCGCGGCTGGCGAGGCGCATCGACGACGCGGCCGGTGGTGGGCGCAGGATCGTCGCCGAAGCGGCCAGCGAATTCCTGCTCGTGGATCAAGGCCATTGAGGCCTGGTCCGGAATCCGCCAGAAGCCGAAGGGCGGCCCCGCGTAGCCCCCGCCGTCCGCATCGGCGATGCGATCGAAGCCGTAGAAGCGGCCCTCCGGCCACGGCTTGTGCAGGCCGGGCATCCAGCCCACCGTGCGATAGGCATTGGCGGCGAAGTGACGTACCAGGGTCGGGCGGTCGGTGCTCAGCAACAGGGCGTGATCGGCGGGATCGCGGGTGTCGATGCCGGCGAGCAGTGCCCCATGGGCGAGCCAGGAGGCGCCGCCGAAGGTGGGCGACACCACGCGCGCGGACACCACGCTACGCCCGCTGCGCGCGATCGCGGTGGCAAAGCGCGCGCGTGCCGGGGCGAGCGCGGCGGCGAGCGGCGGCTGATCGAAGGTGACCGCACCATAGGCCTCGGCAAACACGATCAGCACATCCGCGCCGCCCAGTGCGTCAAGATCACCGGTGAAGCGCGGCCCGGCACCAAGGCGCGCTGACGAGGCCTCGCGCACGAGCGCCGTCCGCAGGAAGCGCACCTGCTCGGCCACCATCGTCGACACCGGTGCCGCGAACAGCTGCGCTATCCTGCCTTCGAGCGCGGTGCCGGACGTGCCGAACCAGAGCAGCAGCGTCGCCACGCAGCCAGCCGCGAGCGACCATCCCACCGGCGGCCGCGTCGCACGCTGGGCGAGCGCGGCGAAGCATGCGCGCACGATCCGGTAAAGAACCACGAGCAGGACGGCGACCAGCACCACGGCCGCCACCGTGCGCCAGCCGGCAGCGCCACTCCCGTCCATGCCGATCACCGCCCCCAAGTGGGGCAGGTCCCAGTACACGTTGACGCGGCGGCCGAACACCGCGGGCACGGTGACGTCGATGTAGTGCAGCACCACCCCTGCAGTCCCGACGAGCGCGAGCGCACGCACGAGCGTCGCCGGAACCCGCCGCAGCGAGGCCGCGGCGAGCACCAGCACGAGCAGCAAGCCGGCGAGTTCGACCGACAGCAGCAGGCGCGGCTGTGGCCACAAGCTCGGCCAGGCGTTGCCGAAACCGAGCAGGCCGCCAAGGACGAGCAGCGGCAGCAGCACGCCACGCACGAGCTCGCGCACGCTGGGGCTCATCGTCGCGGTGCAGCGGCTATGATGCCCGCCATGAGTTCAAGCACAAGGCAACGATCGCCATGACGCCAAGCCCGACGCTCCCCTGGTGGCAGAACCTGACGCCCGCCCGCATCGCCGCACTCGCGCGTGACGACGCGGTGGCACTGCTGCCGCTGGCCGCGGTCGAGCAGCATGGCGAACATCTGCCGCTGTCGACCGATCTCGACATCGCCCTCGGCCTCGTCGAGGCCGCCGTGCCGCAGCTGCGCGCGGATGTCCCGCTGTGCGTGCTGCCGCCGCTCGCGCTGGGGCTGAGCCTGGAGCATGCCGCCTTCGCCGGCACCCTTTCCCTGAGCGCACACAGCGCACTCGCGCTGCTCGAGGACATCGGCGCCAGCGTGGCGCGCGCAGGCATCCGCCGCCTGGTACTGTTCAACAGCCATGGCGGCAACAAGGCGCTGGTCGATCTGGCCGCGTTGAAGCTGCGCGTGGCGCACAGGATGCTGGTGGTGCGGGCGCACTGGTTTCGCTTCGCGCCGCCGCCTGGCCTGGTGGCGGCCGACGAGCTGCGTCACGGCCTGCACGGTGGCGCGGTGGAGACGGCGATGATGCTGCACCTTGCGCCGCACAAGGTACGCCGCGATGCGATCGCGCGCTTCGAGTCGCTCGGTGTGCGCATGGCCGCAGCGGGCCGCGTGCTCGGCCCGGAGGGCGAGGCCGGCTTCGGCTGGATGGCGCAGGACCTGCACCCGTCCGGTGTGTGTGGCGACGCAAGCCTTGCCGACGAAGCCCTCGGCGCGCGCCTGGTCGGGCACTTTGCCGAGCGCTTGGCACGGGTGATCGAGGATGCGCGCGACTTCGACCTCGCCGCCCTGCGCACGGCGGCGGACGATGTCCCCTGAAGCCTTGCCGCAGCCGGCCGCCATGGCCCGTGCACCGGGTCCGTGCATCAGGCCCGATGCACGGCGTCGGGCGCAGGCAGGCGTTCGGGTTCGGCGGCAACCGGCTCGCCCTGCTCGGTGAGCAGCTCATGAAGCCAGTGGCCGTGGCGCCTGGCCTTGGTCTTGAGGTAGCGCTGGTTCTGCGAGGTCACCTCGCCGTAGATCGCGCGCCGCCCGGCGACCTTGATGCCGGCCTTTTGCAGTGCGGCGACCTTGCTCGGGTTGTTGGTGAGCAGCAGGATCTGCGTGATGCCGAGTTCGTCGAGCATCTCGTGGGCGACGCGGAAGTCGCGCTCGTCCTTCGAGAAGCCGATCACCTGGTCGGCGTCGATGGTGTCCAGGCCTTCGTCCTGCAGGCCGTAGGCGCGCAGCTTGTTGGCGAGGCCGATGCCGCGCCCTTCCTGCGACAGGTAGAGCAGCACGCCGCCGCCGAGTGCGTTGATCGCCGCCACGCCGCGACGCAACTGTTCGCCGCAATCGCAGCGCAGGCTGCCGAAAAGGTCGCCGGTGAGGCAGGACGAATGCAGGCGCACCGGGACCGCGTCGGGCCAGTCTGCGCGCTCGCCGATCACGATCGCGACGTGCTCATGCACACCGTCGGCCTCGCGGAACAGCACGAAGCGGCTGTTCTCGGCCTCGGCCAGCGGCACCCGCGCGTCGCTGATGCGCGCCAGGCGTCCCGGGCCGCTCTCGCACAGCTGCAAGGCCTCGGCGGCGTCGACTGCGAGCAGCCTGCCGCTGGCCAGCTCGGCGTCGACGGCGGCGGCCTGCGCCGGCGCCACCGCACACGCGAGCGCCGCGGGCACGAGCTGGGCGCGGCCGAGCAGGCGCAGCGCGGCGCGCTCGATGCTGTCGCCTGCGGCGATCGTCGCCATGGGCGGCAGCCTGGCGCCGCGCTGCCAGGCGAGCGTGCGCAGCGCGGCGACATCCGGCAGCGGCGCCAAGCCGATCGATACCGCCTCGGCGGTGCCCGGGTGAGCGATCGCGGCCATGCGGTGGTGACTCAGCACCAGGCGGGCGGGAGCGCCGCCCAGCGCCTGCAGCTCGTCCACCGCCGCATCGTCCGCGCCCTCGACCGCGCGCAGCAGGACGGCAGCACCGTCGTGACGCATGAGGATCTGGAGCCCGCGTCGCAGGTCGAAGAGGGCACGCTCGGCTTGGCGCATCGGTTGTTTCTCCGTGGGGATGTCGGGGTTCGGTCGCAGGCGGACAGCAAGCGTGCCGTTGCGTGTGCCGGAAAACCGTATTTTAAGGAATGATGAATGTCCGGAGGACTTCTATCAGATTGGGGCTGGGCCTGCATCCTGCAAGCCCGTGACATGGATTGGGCAGGCGCAGGGCCGACAAGTTTCCGGGTGGCCGATATCGAGCTGTCGATTGCCCCCGGCGGACAGTGGCGCTGCGAGGCCCCCCTGCACGCCGAAACCATGGCGATGCTCGATCTTTTCCTGCCCTGGGTCGCCCGCGCGGCGCCGCACACGATCGCCCAGCTCGGGCAGAGCCTCGATGGGCGCATCGCCACCGAGAGCGGCGCCTCGCACTACCTCAACGGGCCGCACGCGCGCACCCACCTGCACCGGCTGCGCGCCCTGGTCGACGCGGTGGTGGTCGGCGTCGGCACGCTCAATGCCGACGACCCACAGCTCACCGTGCGTCACGTGCCCGGCCCCAATCCGCTGCGCGTGGTGCTCGATCCGCGCGGGCGTGCAAACCCGCGTGCGCGCGTGTTCCACGACGGCGCAGCGCCGACCCTGCATCTGGTCGGCGCGAGCGCGGCCGATCGTGCCCCGATCGATGGCGCGCGCGCGGACGGTGATGGCCGCGCGGCGGTTGGCAGGCCGGCCGCGGGTGTGCGGCGGCGCACGCTGGAGGGCGGCGCTGCCGGCTTCTCGCCCGCCGCAGTCATCGCCGCGCTGCGTGAAGCCGGCTGCCGGCGCGTGCTGATCGAGGGCGGTGGCGTCACCGTGTCGCGCTTCGTTCATGCGCGCGCGCTCGACCGCCTGCACCTGCTGGTCGCACCGCTGCTGATCGGCTCCGGCCGTCCCGGGCTGAGCCTGCCGCCCATCCTCACGCTGGACGAGGCGATCCGCCCACCCTGCCGCAGCTTTCGTTGCGGGGAGGACATGGTGTTCGACCTGGAACTCGGGCAAGGGGCGTGAGGCTCAGGCCGACGGCGGCGCGCACGACGGTGGCCGAACGCGAGCGTGCAGCAGGATCAAGACGCCCGGCAGGGAGGACAGCAGCACGACCACGCCGTAAGCCACCGAGGCCGCCACCCCGTGCACCGGGTCCAGTCCAGCGGCGAGCCAGACGAGCGCCGCGGCGCCTTCGCGAAGTCCCCAGCCGGCGAGCGAGAGCGGGATCGCCATCGCCAGCAACACGAGGGGAACAAGCGGTGCCGCCGCGGAAAACGGGGTATCCACACCGATCATGCGCAGGCAGCACAGGAAGACGGCCACATAGCTGGCGACCACCAGCAGCGAGGCACCGAGCTGGCGTGCCAGCACTGCACGCGCGAGCAGGGCGTGGTGCAGCGCGGCGAGGCTGCGCACGGCAAGCGGGCGCTGACGCTTCACGGCGAGGACAGCGCCGCCAGCGAGCGCGATCAGCGCGCCGGCAAGCACCCAGCCGGACTCGGTAGGGAGATTCGTGTGCGCGGCGAGACGCCCGGGAAGCGCGCGCAGCGCCGGCGAGGCGACCACGCCGGCGGCGGCGACCAGCGCGAGTGCGAGCTGACCCGACAGTCGCTCGATGAGGACTGCCGCCCAGGCCGCCGTGCTGCCGGCCTCGCGGGCATGGCGCCAGGCGCGCGTGGCGTCGCCAAGAATGCCACCGGGCAGGACCTGGTTGAGGAAGGTGGCGAGGTAATACTCGCGCACCGCGCACGCCAGGCTCAGCGGCACCCCGAGGCGACCGGCGGTGAGCCGCCAGCGCCAGGCCGACAGCACCACTTGCGGCACGCCGAGCGCGAGGGCGAGCGCCAGCCAGCCCGGGTGCGGCGCGGCAAAGGCCATCGCCAGCACCTGCGGATCCAGCCACCCCAGCAGCGCGACGATGAGGGCGACGCTCACCGCGACGCGCAGCAGCGGTCGTGCGCTGCCGATGCGCCCGACCCTCACGGCCCGCTTCCGGCCCGGCTTGCCCTGCCAGCCGGCAGGCCGAGAACGTCGAGGTGACCGACTTCCAGCACCACGCCCGGGTGCAGGCGCTCGGCCACGCAGCGTGCATGCCACGCGGCGATCCGGGCGTGCGCGTCGGGACATTGCGCGCTTGCCGCGTCGCGCCAGCCGTCCACCAGTGCGCGCGCGAGCCGCGCCTGCGCCGGGTCGCCGAGTGCGAGCTGCCACGGGCTCGGCGCACAGTCCACCGTGAAGCCGTGTGCGCGCAAACACGCTGCGAGGGCCGCGGCGGCGTCGGGGCCGAGGGCCGGCCCCAGGCCCTTGTCGCGGCGCTGGTGGGCGTTGAAGGCGGCGCGGACGAAGTCGTCGTCGGTCTGCTCGGCGGCCACGCCGGGGGGCGTCGGCGGCGTGCCGGCGAAGCGCCAGTGGCCGTCCACGCTCAAGGTCACCAGCACCGCACAGCCTGCGGTGGCACAGGATGCGGCGAACCGCTCGAGCCATGGCGCATCGACGAGGTCGAGCAGCGCCGAGGCACACACCAGATCCGCGTGGGCGAACGCGCTCGCCGGCAGCTGCAGGTCGCAGTGGAGGGTTTGCGCCGCAACCACCTCGCCACCAGCGCTGCGCAGGCTGGTGCAGGTCGCAAGCGCGCGGGCGAGCAGGCCGGCGTCGTGGTCGATCAGGGTCCACTGCTGCGGACCGGGGAGGCGGGACGCGAGGTGGACCGGGTTGGCGCCGCGGCCCGTACCGAGGTCCACGATACGCAAGGCGCGCGGCGGCTGGGGTGGGCGTGAGCGCAGCCAATCGGACAGACGTTCTTCCAGTTGCGCTGCACGGGCGGCGCGATCGGCGGCGGCGCGCAGCTCGAGCCAGCTCGCCGCGAAGACAGCTTCGGGGTGAGCCGCGGGCGGCGTGTCGGGGTGGGCGGCGGTGCTCATGGTCGGCGTTCCGGGGCGGGGGGGTTCGATGCGATGGATTCGGCTCGCTGGCTGAGATTCGACGACCGTCCGCACTAAGGCGCGATCCCGCTCCGCAAGGCTGCGGCAAACGCGCTTCCGGACTGCGCCCAGCTGCGCAGGCATTCGCGTGCGCGGCGCGCGCCATCGCGCAAGGCCAGTCTGCGCGGGCGATCCGCCAGCAGCAGGCGCAGCGCTTCGGCGAGCGCGCCGGCGTCGCCCGGCGGCACCCCCAGTCCCGCGGGGGCAGGCAGGGTGGCGGCGAGTGCGCCGCCGGTGGTGGCGAGCACCGGCAGTCCGGCGCCGATCGCCTCGTCGATCACCATGCCGTAGCCCTCGTAGTGCGAAGGCAGCACGAAAAGGTCGGCCGCCGTGTACGCCGCGCGCAGGGCGTCCAGGTCGCATTCGCCGCGCAGCGTGATGCGCGCCTGCAGCCCGCTGGCGATGATCCGTTGCGCGACGCTGGCGGCGAAGGCCGGGTCGCGCGTCGTGCTGCCGACGAGTTCGCACTGCCAGCGCAGCGTACGCACACGGGCGAGCGCTTCGACCAGCACGTCCTGCCCCTTGCGCGGGGTGAGGCTGGCGACGCACAGCAGGCGTGGTGGCTCACCATCGGCGGCGGCCAGCGGCATGGGCAGCACCCCGGGTTCGACCACGCGCACACGATCGCGCTGCACGCCGAAGTCGGCCAGGCGAGCAGCGGTGTGAGCACTGGTGGTGATGGCGAGGCGTGCCGCCGAGAGCGCCGCGCGTTCGCTGGCGAGCAGGCAGCGGCGCACCACCGTGTCGAGCCCGTGCTCATCGGCGAGCGGATGGTGCACGAGGGCGACGAGCGCGAGCCGCCCACTGTGCGCGAGGGCGATATCGGGCAGGCCACCGAGGGCGAGCCCGTCGATCACCACCGTCCTCCCTACGGGCAGGGTGGCGAGGGTCGATTCGAGCGTGCAGCGGGCCTCGTCGTCGGCCTGCGGGAAGCACCCGCGCAGGCCATGGACGCGCACGCGCCATCCGAGCGCGCGCAGTTCGTCGACGATGTGTGCGTCGTACAGGTAACCGCCGGTGAGCTGAGCGGGGTCGCCGGGGACGATGAAGTCGAGCTCGGCGCTCATGCGCGGGCCACGCGCACGCACGGGCTCACAGCACGCCCTCGTAGCCTGCCCATGCGATGTGCGATTCGTGCAGGGTGATCGTCAGGCACTCGAGGCCGTGCGCATGCACGCCGAGGCGGCCGGCGGCGATCGCCGCCGCCATGCGGTCGAAGATCGCGCGCGCCATGAACTCGGTGGTGGTGTTGCGGCCGGCAAACTCGGGCGCCTCGTCGAGGTTGCGGAAGTTGAGTCCAGCGAGCTCGTCCTTGAGCGCCTGGGCTGCGAGGCCGATGTCCACCACGAGGCCGTCGGCGTCGAGTTCGGTGCGCTGGAAACGCGCATCGACGATGTAGGTGGCACCGTGCATGCGTTGCGCCGGGCCGAAGATTTCGCCGCGGAAGCTGTGGGCGATCATGATGTGGTCGCGGACGGTCAGGCTGTACATGGGGCGTCTCCGGCGTTCGGTGCGGCGGCGGCCGCGGAGTTCGGGTAATGGATGCGCTCGCAGAGCGCGCCAGCGGGTGATTCCGAGAGTCGGCGCAGCAGCGCGGGCAGCTCGGCGAACGCCGTGTCACCGCTGATCAGCGCATCGAGCGCAGGGTCGACGAGCAGCGCCAGCGCGAGTTCCATGCGGCGGCGATGGTCCCAGCGCGGCGTGCGTGCCGGCGGCAGGTGCCCCACCTGGCTCGAGCGCAGCGTGAGCCGGCGGGCGTGGAAGGGGCCGCCGAGCGGCAGCGCGACCGGCTGGCGGCCATACCAGCTCAGCTCGACGATGCGCGCGTCCTGCGCGCACAACGCGAGCGCGCTGGCGAGTCCGGCCGGGTGACCGCTGGCGTGGAAGACCAGGTCGCAGTCGGCGCTCGCCTGCGCGGGCAGGCGGTGGTGCAGGCCGAGCGCGGCGGCGAGCGCGGCACGCGCCGGGTCGATGTCGATGAGTTCGACGGCGGTACCCGGGATGCGCGCACACAGCCACGCCACCAGGGTGCCGACCACGCCGGCGCCGACCACCGCGATGCGATCGCCCACCGCCGGCTCGCCGTCCCAGCACGCGTTGATCGCGGTTTCCATGTTGGCGGCGAGCACCGCGCGCCCTGGGGGCACGCCGGGCGGCAGGGCCACCACCGCGCTCGCGGGCACCACATAGTGCGTCTGGTGCGGGTGCAGGCAGAACACGGTGCGCCCGCGCAAGCTCTCGGCGAGCACACCGCGGCCGTCTTCGACCACGCCGACACCGATGTAGCCGTATTTGAGCGGACCGGGAAAGTCGCCTTCCTGGAATGGCGCGCGCATGCGGGCGTATTCGCTCTCCGGCACTTCGCCGCGAAACACCAGCGCCTCGGTGCCACGGCTGACCGCGCTGAAGAGGTTGCGCACGCACACCTCGCCCTCAGCGGGTGGGCGAGGTACGGCCGCTCGCAGCTCACCGTGGCCGGGGCGGACTGTCCAGAAAGCGAGCGGGGTGTCGGGCATCGTGTGATCCGGTTCGGCCGTGCAGTGGGTTGCAGCGGCCGCTGTCGGCCGGAGATTCTTGCGCGAACCCTTTGCTGCGGCGGATGATCGAAGTCTGCATGGTAGCAGGGCACGGAGACCGTACCCGAAGGTGGTCGGGCATGGGCTGGGGGTTCGTTGGGTTGGGAGTGGATCGGGCGGATCGTGCGCAGGGCCGGGTCAGGCGTTCGCGGCTTCCGCCGCTCCTACAGCGCGCCTGGCACAGCAGCGGTTGTGTGTAGGAGCGGCGGAAGCCGCGAATCTGGCGGTGAGCCGACGCCCGCTCACATTAAAAGCGCCGTTCGTAACACCACGGCATCGTTAATGACGTCAACCGGGCACGGCGTCGGTCTCCTGTAGGAGCGGCGGAAGCCGCGAATCTCTCAGCGAACCGACGCGCGCTCACATTAGAAGCGCCGTTCGATCCCCCCAAGGCATCGTCAATGACGGCAGGCATGAGATCGAAGGGATGACGGGAATCGGTGGAAGCGCTCCTGTTCGACGCGGTTTTTTGCTGCTGTGGCGGGAGTTCGCGGCGGCGGCGGCCTTGCTCGGGTTGCTCGGCGGACTGGGTGCGGCGTGGTTTTCACTGCCGCGACCGACCCTGATGAGCGCGAGCCTCGTGCTGGCGGTGATTTGTGCGCTGCTGGCGCACTACTGGCCGCATGCGGCGCGTTCGCTCGGCGCGGCCAACCGGGTGACGCTGACGCGTGCGGTGCTGGTGGCGCTGGTGGCGGGGGCGCTTGCGACGCCAGAATGGGCGCGCACCCATGCCGTGCTGGTGGCGGCGGTGGCCGGCGGCGCGCTGCTGCTCGATGGTGTGGATGGCTGGGTGGCGCGACGGTGGCGCTGCGAGAGCGCGTTCGGCGCCCGCTTCGACATGGAACTCGACGCCTTCCTGATCCTGGTTTTGAGCGCGCTGCTGCTCATGCTCGGCAAGGCGGGGGCATGGGTGCTGGCGATCGGTGCGATGCGCTACGTCTTCGTTGGCGCGATGCCGCGCTGGCCTTGGCTCGATCGTCCGCTACCGCCCAGCCCGCGGCGCAAATGGGTATGCGTGTGGCAGGTCGCCAGCCTGCTGCTTTGCCTGTTGCCGGCGGTATCCGCCGCGGTGGCGGGCGTGCTGCTGGCGCTCGCGCTGGTCCTGCTGGCATGGTCCTTCGCGGTGGATGTGCGCGGCTTGTACGCCGCACAGCGCGAAGAAGCGGTTCAACCTTGGTGAAGGAGGTTTCGACATGGACGTTCGCACCGGTACCCTGCACGCACGCCGGCTGCTCGGCGCAGCGCTGCTCGTCCTCGCTGCCGGCGCTGCACCCGCGCACGCGACAGCGCAGGAGTATCGCATCGACCCGGAGCATTTTTCGATCGCCTTCAGCGTCGAGCACCTGGGCTACGCCGACACCATCGGTCTGTTCCTCAAGGGCAGCGGCAGCTTCGTCTACGACGAGGCGGCGCACAGCCTGAAATCGGGGCGAGTGGTGGTCGTGGCGGACAGCGTGTTCACCAACCACGGCGCGCGCGACCGCCACGTGCGCGACAGCGATTTCCTCGATGCGGGAAGCCATCCCGAGATCGTCTTCGAGGCGACCGCTTTCACGCCCGCCGAGGCGCGCGACGGACGGCTGCACGGCCGCCTCGACGGCCGCCTCACCTTGCTCGGGCAGACGCGACCGGTGACATTGGAACTCACCCTGAACAAGGCCGCGAGCTACCCCTTCGGCCATCGCCGGCACACGCTCGGAATTTCGGCGCAAACCGTGATCAAGCGCAGTGAATGGGGCATGGACTACGGCATCGCACCCGGCATGGTGGGCGACGCAGTGACCTTGCGTTTCGAATTCGAGGCCTTGCGGCAATGAATGCCTGCAGCGGCCGCGTGCGCCGGATGCGGGCCGCAGGCGCGCGGTGTCTTCAGCCGCCGATGTAGGACATCTCGATCTTGCGCAGCGCGGCGGTCTCGGCGGTGCGGATCTCGGAGTAGCGGTCGTCGCGGTCGTGCCACACCTGCGCGATCGCGGCGTCGAGCGTGTCGTCGTCGGCACCGTCGCGCAGCAGGGCGCGCAGGTCGTGACCCTGCTGGGCGAACAGGCAGGTGTAGAGCTGGCCCTCGGTGGACAGGCGGATGCGGGTGCAGCTCGAGCAGAAGGCCTGGGTGACCGAGGAGATCACGCCGATCTCGCCGGCGCCGTCCTTGTAGCGCCAGCGCTCGGCGACCTCGCCCTCGTAGTTGGGGTCGATCGACTCGAGCGGGAAGAGGCGGTCGATGCGCTCGACGATCTCGCGCGAGGGCAACACCTCGTCCATCTTCCAGCCGTTGGAGGCGCCCACGTCCATGAACTCGATGAAGCGCAGGATGTGGCCGCTGTTGCGGAAATGCGCGGCCATCGCCTCGATGTCGGAATCGTTGGTGCCGCGCTTGACCACCATGTTGACCTTGATCGGACCCAGGCCGACCGCCTTCGCCGCCTCGATGCCCTCGAGCACCTTCGCCACCGGGTAGTCCGCGTCGTTCATGCGCCGGAACAGCGCGTCGTCGAGCGCGTCCAGGCTCACGGTGACGCGGTGCAGGCCGGCGTCCTTGAGCCGGCGCGCGAGCTTGGGCAGCAGCACGCCGTTGGTGGTGAGGGTGACTTCGACGCCGTCGAGCGCGGCGAGCATGCCGATCAGGCGGTCGACGTCCTTGCGCAGCAGCGGCTCGCCACCGGTGATGCGGATTTTGCGGACGCCGCGCGCGACGAACAGCCGCGCCACGCGCAGGATCTCCTCGAAGCTGAGCAGCTGGCGGCGCGGCAGGAAGGCGTAGTCGTCGCCGAAGACCTCGCGCGGCATGCAGTACACGCAGCGGAAGTTGCAGCGGTCGGTGACCGAGATGCGCAGGTCACGCACGCTACGCGCGCGGCGGTCGAACAGCGCTGCGCCGGGCGCGGGACGACAGGCCGGATCGGCAGAAGGTGCCGCGGCGGCGTGCTGGATCGGGATGACTTTCATGTTCGGCGGCGGGTTGGAGTTGAGGGATTATCGGTACGTGGACCGCGCGGCGCAAGGCGAGGTTCGCCCGTGCGGGACACCGGGCGCCGTGTTCGCGCCTGCCGGCGCTCCCACATGAGGCCGCAGCGCTCGCAGGCGCCCGTAGGAGCGGCGGAAGCCGCGAACACGGCACCCGGGCAAGCGACATGGGTGCCGGGCTCCGCGCACTGCGTTCGCGCCTTCCGGCGCTCCTACATGGGGCCGCCTCGCTTGCGGGCGCCTGTGGAGCGGCAGCAGCCCGAACGCCGCGCTTGGTGTGCCGCACGGGGCCTGCGGGCCGGGGTGTATCATTGCGTTCCCTGCCGATCCGGCACCAGAACAAAGATCAAATCCATGGCCGATCTCGTGCCACTGCCGGCGACGGCATTGCGCAAGCGCTGCGACCCCGCCTGTTTCAGCTTCGAAACCACCGAATCCCTCGTCGATCACGCCGGCGACCTTGGGCAGGAGCGCGCCGTCGAGGCGATCCGCTTCGGCCTGGCGATGGGCCACACCGGTTATCACGTGTTCGTGCTCGGCGACGCCGGCAGCGGCAAGCACGCAACCACCTTCCGCCTGCTGCGCGAGCGCGCGGCGCGCGAGGCGGTACCGCCCGACCTGTGCTACCTGCACAACTTCGACGAGCCGCTCAAGCCGCAGCTGTTGACTCTGCCCGCGGGGCGGGGTGGCGCGCTGCGCACATGCATGCAGACCTTCATCCGCGATCTGGGCCCGGCGCTCGGCGCTGCACTCGACAGCGAGGCTCACGTCGATCGCGTCGAGTCCTTGCAGAGCGCACACAAGGCGCGCGAGGAGGCGGCCCTGCGCGAGCTCGGCCAGGCCTGCGGCGCCGAAGGCATTTCGCTGTTGCAGACCCCCGAAGGTTTCGTGTTCGCACCCACGAGCGCGGGCGAGGCGATGTCGCCGGACGCCTTCGAGGCGCTGCCCGAGGACGAGCGCAAGGCGATCGAGGCACGCATCGGCGGATGGAGCGACCGCCTCGAGGACCTGCTCAACGACTTTCCCGGCTGGCGCAAGTCGGTGCGCGAATCGATCGAGCGCGCCGAGCGCGAGGTGCTCGGGCCGGCAGTTGCCCACCTGCTGCGCGAAGTGCGCGAGGCGCACGAGGACCTCAGCGAGGTGCTCGCCTTCCTCGATGCGGTCGAGCGCGATGTGCTCGACAGCGCGATTCGCGGCACGATGCTCGACGAGGAAGACGACGAGGCGCCCGAGCCCGAGGAAAACACCCGCTACCACCGCTACCAGGTCAAGCTGCTGGTCGATCATGGCGCGTCACAGGGCGCGCCGGTGGTGTTCGAGAACAACCCGGGCTACGGCAACCTGATCGGCCGCATCGAGCACGTCATACAGCAGGGCAATCAGGTGAGTCACTTCAACCTGATCCGCGCCGGGGCGCTGCACCGCGCCAATGGGGGCTACCTGGTGCTCGACGCCGAGCGCCTGCTCTCGCAGCCCTTTGCGTGGGAAGGCCTCAAGCGCTGCCTGCGCGCGGGCGAGATCCGCATCGAGCCGCCGGCCGAGGCGCAGGGCTGGAGCGGGGCGTTGACCCTGGAGCCGGAGGCGGTGCCGAGCGCGCTCAAGGTGGTGCTGATCGGCGACCGCGAGGTCTACTACCTGCTGATGGAGCACGATCCGGAGTTCGCCGACCTCTTCAAGGTGGCGGCCGACTTCAACGACGACATCCTGCGCACGCCCGAGAACGAATGCGAGTACGCCCGCCTGATGGCGCTGCTCGCACGCGGCGCGAAGCTGCTGCCGGTCGAGCGCAGCGGCGTAGCGCGCCTGGTGGAACAAGCCTCGCGCCTGGCGGACGACGCCGGGCGCCTGTCGCTCAACACGCGCGCGCTGTCCGACCTGATGCGCGAAGCCGATTTCCACGCCCGCCAGAAGGGCCTCGCCGCCACCGGCCGCAGCGAAGTCGAGGACGCCCTCGCCGCGCGTGCGCGGCGTGCCAACCGCTATCCGACGCGGGTGCTGGAGTCCATTCTCGAAGGCACGACGCTGATCTCCACCGATGGCGAGCGCGCCGGCCAGATCAACGGCCTGGTGGTGATCGAGCTCGCCGGCGAGCACTTCGGCCATCCGGTGCGCATCACCGCCACGGTGCGCATGGGCGAAGGCGACGTGGTCGACATCGAGCGCGAGACCGAGCTCGGCGGCGCGATCCACTCCAAGGGCGTGCTGATCCTGTCGGCCTTCCTCGCCGCGCGCTACGCGCGCCACCAGCCGCTGTCGCTGTCGGCCAGCCTGGTCTTCGAGCAGTCGTACGCGCCGGTCGAAGGCGACTCCGCCTCGCTCGCCGAGCTATGTGCGCTGCTGTCGGCGCTGACCCAGGTGCCGATCCAGCAGCGTTTCGCGATCACCGGCTCGGTGAACCAGTTCGGCGAAGTGCAGGTGATCGGTGGCGTCAATGAGAAGATCGAAGGCTTCTTCGACCTGTGCAGCGCGCGCGGGCTGGACGGCTCGCACGGCGTGGTGATCCCGGCGGCGAGCGCGCGCCACCTGATGCTGCGCGAGGACGTGGTGCAGGCGGCGGCCGAAGGGCGCTTCACGATCCATGCGGTGAAGACGGTGGACGAGGCCATGACCGTGCTGACCGGCGTCGAGGCCGGTGAACCCGATGCCAAGGGGGTGATCCCAAAGGGTACGCTGAACCACAAGATCGCCACCGTGCTCGCCGAGATGACCGCGGCACGGCATGCGTATTCGGATGGCGAAGGTGCCGCCGGCGCCCGCCAGCATCGCAGGCGCCACGGCGTCTGACGCGCTGGCCGAAAAGCTTCGCGGCTGCCGCCGCTCCTACAAGCGTCGCCACCGCGCGGCGGTCGTGTAGGAGCGCCGGAAGGCGCGAACAGCGGCGTTGCAGCGATGCAAGGGGCTGTCGAGCCGTGGTGTTCGCGGCTGCCGCCGCTCCACATGCGTAGGCACCTCGTGGCGCCCCTGTAGGAGCGCCGGAAGGCGCGAACCTTCCTCACCATCGATCACGCATGGCGGATCCCGTTATCGCCCGCCTCCGGTCAGCCGCGCCAGCTGCCGGTCGTGCATCCGGCCCAGCAGCCCTTGCGCCAGCATCGCCCCCAGCAGCGCCATCAGCATGTCGGCTTGCGCGTCCCACGGGTCGCCCTGCATGCCGACGAACTCCACTGCACCGCCCGCCCACAGTTCGGCAGCCGCCCACTCGACCAGTTCATACAGCCCACTGATTCCGACGCAGCTCAGCGTGACCAGGAAGAACAACCACTTGCCCGGTCGCAGCGGCGAGGTGCGCAGCAGCAGCTCGCGCCCGAGGATCGCCGGGGTGGCGCCCTGGAAGAAGTGGCCGAAGCGGTCATAGGGGTTGCGCGCTAGATCGAACCAGTCCTGCACGGTGAAGCCGATCGGTACGCGTGCGTAGGTGTAGGCGCCGCCGAGGATCAGGATCAATGAGAAGAACGCGATCAGGGCGTAACACAGCGGGGTCAATGGAAAGCGTCGCGCGCTGGCGGCGAGGATGGGCAGCGCGATCAGCACCGGGGCGACCTCCGCCCACCACACCCCGCGGTCGTGGGGCGAGACCCCCGAGGCGAGGAGGGCGGCGAGGACGACGACCAGCAAGACGATTCGCAAGCGCATGATGTGTGGCGTGGCGGTGGGGACAAGGGACGATCGCGGTACCGAAGTGGTCTTCAGACCCAGTCACACTCGCAGGTGAAGTGGCGCAGGAAGGGCGGTTGCTTGGTGATGCGCACGCCGCGGATCCGCTTCGCGTCATCCTTGACTTCGGCGATCACCTCGGCAGCGTAGTCGAAATGCGACTGGGTGTACATGCGGCGCGGGAAGGCGAGGCGCACCAGCTCCATGCTGTGGAAGCTCTCGGTGCCGTCGGCGCGACGCTTGCCGAACATCACCGAGCCGATCTCCACACCGCGGATGCCGCCCTGCAGGTAGAGCGCATTGCACAGCGCCCAGGCCGGATAGTGCTCGACCGGCATGTCGGGCAGGATGCTGCGCGCGTCGACGTACACCGCATGTCCGCCGGTGGGGCGGACGATGCCGATGCCGGCGGCCTCGAGCCGTTCGCCGAGGTATTCGGCGGTGCGCAGGCGGTAGCGCAGGTAGTCCTCGTCGATGCCCTCGAGCAGGCCGACGGCGAGCGCCTCGAGATCGCGCCCGGCAAGCCCGCCATAGGTGGGAAAGCCTTCGGTAAGGATCAGCATGTTGCGCGCCGCGTCCATCCATTCCTCGCTGCGCAGCACGATGAAGCCGCCGATGTTGACCATGCCATCCTTCTTCGCGCTCATCGTGCAGCCGTCGGCGAGCGAGAACATCTCCTGCACGATGGCCTTGACCGGCACTTCGGCGTAGCCCGGCTCGCGCAGCTTGATGAACATCGCGTTCTCGGCGAAACGGCACACGTCCATGATCAGCGGCTTGCCGTGACGATGCAGCAACTCGGAATAGGCGCGCAGGTTGGCCATCGACACCGGCTGGCCGCCGCCGGTGTTGTTCGTGACCGTGATCATGCCGAAGGGGATGTGCTCGCCGCGGCGGCGCAGCAGGTCCTCGACGCGATCGAGATCGATGTTGCCCTTGAAGGGATGGATCAGCGCCGGCTGCAGGCCCTCGGGGATGACGAGGTCGAGCGCCTCGACGCCGAGGTATTCGAGATTGGCGCGGGTGGTGTCGAAGTGACAGTTGTTCGGCACCACCTCGCCCTTCTTGCACACTGCGGTGAACAACACCTTCTCGGCCGCTCGCCCCTGGTGGGTGGGCAGGAAGTGCGCCATGCCGGTGAGTTCGCGGATCACCGCCTGCAGGCGGTAGAAGCTGCGCGCGCCGGCATAGCTCTCGTCCCCTTCCATGATCGCCGCCCACTGCCGGCTCGACATCGCACCGGTGCCGGAGTCGGTCAGCCAGTCGATGAGCACGTCCTCGGCGCGCAGGCGGAACACGTTGCGCCGTGCTTCGTCCAGCAGGCGCTCGCGCTCGGCGCGCGTGGTCATGCGGATCGGCTCCACACTCTTGATGCGGAAGGGTTCGATCAGGGTCCTGGGCATGCTGGGTGCTCCTTGCAAGGGTGAGGTGAGCAACTTAGCGCCAGGCGATGGGGCGTGGTGTCGGTTATCTGCAACAGAGGCATGTGTGTGGCAAATCCGTTCGGCGTGCGGCGGTTCTCGTCGGCGCGGCGCACGGCACGGCCCCTTCTTGCGCGTGGACCGCGTGGGCGGATGGCCGCAGCACGTTCGATTGCAGGTGGACTGATCTTCGAGGCGCGCCAATGATGCATAATTATCGGATGATTGCGCGCGCACCTTCCACTTTGTCGCACCCTTGCCCGACGATGGCAGCCGTGCGCTTGTTCCTGCACGCGCCCGGACGCGGAGGCGTGGGCGGTCGGTCATGAGCATGCTCCTGTCTGCGTCGGCGGGTTTTCGGTACCCGCTGTGGTCGATGATCGCGCTCGCGCTCCTGTTCGTGCTCAGCCTCGTGTTGCCATCTGCACGCATTGTTGACGATCCGCTGCATTACCTGCCGCTGCATACCGCCCTCGAGACCTTCGCGATCGCCATCGCGGGCATCGTGTTCGCGCTTGGCTGGAACCTGCGCCGAACGCACCGCGGCGGTCGCCTGCTGTGGCTCGGTGCGGCGAGCCTGGCGGTCGGGCTGCTGGACTTTGCGCATCTACTGTCCTTCCCGGGCATGCCGCCGTTTTTCACGCCGAACAGTGCGGACAAGGCGATCCACTTCTGGCTGATGGCACGTCTCGTCGGTGCGCTCGCCCTGCTCGCCCATGCACTGCTCCCCGAGCGTGAGGGTTCCGGCAAGACCGGCACGGCGGCCACGCTGAGCGCGATCGCGCTCGCGGTGCTGTGGAGCTGGGTCGTGCTCGCCCATCCGGATGCCTTGCCGGCCGGGTTCGTGGAAGGCCGCGGGGTGACGCCATTCAAGTCGGGTGCCGAGCACGCGCTCGCTGCACTCTACCTGCTGGCGGCGGTCCTGCTCTGGTGCAGGGCGCGCGCCGACCGCGAAGCGGTGGCGGGCTGGCTCGCTGCAGCGGCGTTCACGATGACGCTCGCCGAGCTGCACTTCGCCCGCTATGCGGAGGTGGACGATCTCTACAACGCCCTCGGTCACCTCTACAAGTTTGTCGCCTTCGCGATGATCTACCGTGCAGTGTTCGTCTCCGGGGTGCGCGCGCCACAGCGTGCGCTCGAAGCGGAACGGGCGCTGCTACGCGGGCTGATCGATTCGGTGCCCGACCTGATTGCCTTTCGCGACCCGAGCGGCAGCTACCTCGGTTGCAACAAGGCCTTTGCCGATGCCTATGGCCTGGCCGAGGGCGAGCTCGTGGGGCGTCGCGATGCCGAGGTTTTCCAGGGTCGCCTGCCGCTGCCCGGGGCCGGGCTCGGGCCGGTGTCCACTGCCGAGCGCCACGAAGAATGGCTGGAAGCCGCCGACGGCACGCTGCGCCTGCTCGACACCTTGCGCACGCCGTATTTCGATGCGGCAGGCGCGCAGCTGGGCGAGATCCGCATCAGTCGGGACTTCACCGAGCGGCGCAAGGTGCGCGAACAGATCGCGGAGCGCGAGCGCAGGCTGATGCTGGCGCTCGAGGGCGCCGAGCTCGGCTTGTGGGATTGGGATGTGCCGAGCGGCAGGGCGACGTTCAGCCCGGTGTGGGGGCGCATGCTCGGCTATGCGGCAGACGAACTGCCTTGCGACGTTTCGAGCTGGGAGTCGCTGGTGCATGCCGATGACTGGCGCGACATCCGCGCGTCGCTCGAGCCTCACCTGCGCGGCATCATCGACGCCTACCGCGCCGAGTATCGCCTGAAGCACAAGAGCGGGCACTGGGTGTGGGTGCTCGCCGCGGGGCGGGTGCTCGAGCGCAGCGAGTCCGGCGAACCCTTGCGCATGGTCGGCATCCACCAGGACATCTCACAGCGCAAGGCGATGGAAGAGAGTCTGCTCCAGCTCGCCACCAGCGATCCGCTCACCGGGGTATGGAACCGGCGTCACTTCGTCGAGGTGGTGCGCAGCGAGCTGGGCCGCGTGCGCCGCAACCAGTCGCCGGCGGGGCTGCTGCTGCTCGATCTCGACTTCTTCAAGCGCGTCAATGACACCCACGGACACGCGGCCGGAGACGAGGTGCTGCGACACTTCACCGCGACGGTGAGCGCGCAGTTGCGCGAGGCGGACGTCTTCGCCCGCCTCGGCGGAGAGGAGTTTGCCATCCTGCTGCCCTGCATCGATGCGATCGGAACACTGAGCGTCGCCGAGCGCGTGCGAAGCAGGGTGGCGACAACGCCGGCGACGATCGGCTCGGGGCCCTTGCACTTTTCGGTCAGCATCGGGGCGACGATGCTCGAAGCGACCGATGAGGGCTATGAGGCGGCCTATGCACGCGCCGACGAGGCGCTCTATGCGGCCAAGGACGCCGGGCGCAATCGCGTGGTGCTGGCGCCGGCCGGCGCGATGGAGGGCTCTTCCGCGCTGGGCGCCCCGGCGGCGGCCGGGGACGGCCCGACCGCCACGGCGCTCGCGGATCAGCGGTAACCGGCGCGGTCGAAGATACGCTGGGCTTCGGCGATCGTGTCGGCGAGCTCGCCGATCGGCAGCGTGTCGGCCTTGAAATCACCCAGCGTGGTGAGCGCCGGATTGGCCACCTTCACGCTCGGTACCGCCGGCCATTCGTTGTTGCCGTTGGCGAAGTATTGCTGCGCCTGATCCGAGGCGAGGTATTCCAGGAATTTGACCGCTGCGTCCTTGTTGGGCGCGTGCTTGAGCATGCCGGCGCCGGACACGTTGATGTGCGTGCCCCAGCTCGCCTGGTTGGGCCACACGGCCTTGATCTTCGCGACCACGGCCTGGTCCTCGGGTTTCGTGGAGTTCATCAGGCGGGCGAGGTAGTAGCTGTTGGCGATCGCGACCCCGCACTCACCCGCTGCCACCGCACGGATCTGGTCGGTGTCGCCGCCCTTGGGTGCGCGCGCGAAGTTGGCGACGATCCCCTTGGCCCAGTTCTCGGTGGCTTGTGCGCCGTTGTGCTTGACCATCGCCGCGCCCAGCGACAGGTTGTAGGGATGGCTGCCCGAGCGCGTGCATACCTGACCCTTCAGGGCGGGGTCGGCGAGTTGCTCGTAGGTCTGGACCTGCTCGGCCTTGACCGTCTCGGGGTTATAGACGATCACGCGTGCGCGGGTCGAATACGAGAACCAGTTCGGCGCACGCAGGTGCGCAGGTATGCGCGCTTCGAGTTCGGCCGATTTCACCGGCGCGAAGATGCCGAGTTCGTCCGCCTTTGCCAGGCGCGAAGCGTCGACGGTGACGAAGACGTCGGCGGGGCTGTTGGCCCCTTCGGTGCGGATGCGCTCGAGCAGTTCGTCTTCCTTGGCTTCGATGCGGTTGATCTTGATCCCGGTCTGCTTGGTGAAGTTGCCGTACAGCTCCTCATCAGTCTGATAGTGGCGGGCAGAGTAGATGTTGAGCTCGGCGGCGGAGGCAGCACCGGCGAACCCGAACGCGGCGAGGAGGGAGGCGAGAACGGCTTTCTTCATCATGTTGGCGAACCTTCAGGTGTGTTGGCGACGGAAGGATACTAACGATAAAGATTCGCAGTTGCAAATAGATCGCATTAGCGGCATTATTGTTGCGAATCGTTCTCAACAAGGAATTTTCATGAATGCCCTGCTCGTCGGTGCCGACCGTCTTGGCAACATCCCGGACGTGCTGCAAAACTTCGGTATCCGTATCGCCGCTCACGTGAGTGGACGAGACACCACCCACCAGCGCCGCAGCGCACCCCTACCGAGCGGCATCGGGCTGGTGATCCTGTTTACCGACTTCCTCGGCCATAACGTGATGCAGCGCTTTCGCGAAGCTGCGGGCAAGCAGGGCGTACAGGTGGTGTGCTGCAGACGGTCGACCTGCGCCCTGCAGCAGGCGCTCGATCGCCAGGTCGGCAGCCGCTGCAGCGAATGTCCGCAGGCATGTGCCCACAAGGAAGGCCGCCGCCGATGAGCGTGGCGGGCAGACGCACAATGATAAAGGCCCGGACATCCGGGCCTTTATCATTGTGCTGGCGGGTCAGCGCGCGCTGACCAGTTGTGTGCTGATGCCGAGCGCGTCTTCGTCCACGAGGCGACGGGCGCCGTTGAAGCGTTTTGCCCAATAAGCCGTCGCGATGTTCTCGACGCGCACTCGACCGCCGCTCGACGGGGCATGCACGAACTTGCCGTCGCCGAGGTAAATGCCGACATGGGAAAAGGTGCGACGCATGGTGTTGAAGAACACCAGGTCACCAGGCTGCAGGTCATGCTTGCCGATCTTGTCGCCCAGATCGGCCATTTCGCGCGCCGTGCGCGGCAGATCGAGGCCCACCGCGTTGCGGAACACATTGAGCACGAGACCGCTGCAGTCGAGCCCGGTTGCGGGAGAGGTCCCGCCAAAGCGATAACGGATGCCAAGATAGGACAGGGCTTCGTCGGCAAGTTGCTCCGCTGCGCTGGCGTATTCGTCTAGGGCGGAACGCTCGACCTGCGCGCCGGCCGCAAGGGCCTTGGCGGGCTCGGCAGCCTGCGCGGGTAGCGCGATGGCAAGCGCCGCGAGCAGGGCGAGAAGGGGTGTCCGGAAATGCATTCGGCGCAATATACGCATGTGACCTCGGCGTGTAAAGGAGAACGTCTGCCGGCCTTGCCCGGCAGGGCTCCGTGCCGCCCGAGGCTTCAGATCTTCAGCTTTTGCCTGTAGGCTTGGGCATGCTCGGTCAGGATCTTGGGGTTGGCAACGCCGAGCGCCAGCGCGCGCGACTGCGCGGCGAGGAACATCTGCGCAATGGCCCACGCGTCACCCAGCGCATGGTGGCGCTGGAAGGTTTCGATTTCGAAGGCCGCCATCCAGTCGGCAAGCCGACCAGGGCGCTCGAGGCGTTCCGGGAACAGGGATGGCAGCAGGAAATAGAGGTCCACCCAGAGAAAGTCCGCCGCCAGGCCGAGGTGCTTGCTCAACGCCCGCTCGAGCATGCTTCGGTTGAAATTGGCGTTGAAGACGACCAAGGGGCTGCGTCCGGCAAAGCCGAGCAGGCCGGCGAGCGCATCGCCCGGCGAAGGGTCGAGCACTGCGTAAAAGGCGTCAGCGGGGTGGATCAGACCGCCGTCGATGCCGACCGCACCCACCGCGAGCAGACGGTCGCGGTCGAGATCGAGCCCGGTCGCCTCCGTGTTGAGCACGACGTAGCGGGTCTCGAAAAAGGGCTGCGCATGCGCAGGCTCGGCAAGTGCCTGCCAACGTTCAAGCGTCTGGAGTGCCTCGGCACTCAGCGCCTGCGGGCCGCCACGCGCGGCTTTGTTGCGGGAGAGCCAGTTCATAGCTGGTAGTCCAGCTTGAGCCGGAGTTGAAGCTTGCGCGCTTGGCGGAAGGCTTCCTTGAGGATGCGGCGGTCGAGTTCATTGAGCGATTCGGGGTTGATGCGGTTGTCGCCATCCGCGTCATGTTCGATTTCCAGGTGCTGCGAGCGCAAGCGCAGCAACTGGATGAAGTTGAAGCCGTCGACGATTGCAGACACTTCCTCGGGTGAGATCCCCATCTTGGCGCTCGCCTGGCGCAAGCGCTGCACCGTGCTGCTCGACTCGACCCCGATGCGCAGGGCGAAAATGCGTGCCACGTCGACGAAGAGCCGCGCGCCTGACTTCTTGAGGTCGATGGTGCCGTCTTCCTCGAGCACGAAATCGCGGATCCGGCCGAGCGGGGGAGCGACCTGCAGTGCGTTGGCCGCCATCATGCGCAGGAACGCGGTGTTGCCCTTGGCGGCACGGTTCAACGCGCTGCGCAACTGGTCGCCGAAGCGCTCGTTGCCATAGAGCACACGGAAGTCGAAGAAGATCGACGCATTCAGCAGGGCCTGGGGATCGGGCTCGCGGATCCAGTCGCCAAAACGCGACTTCCACTCATCGTGCGTGAGGCAGAGCTCCGGGTTGCTCGCCATGATGTTGCCTTTGCACAGCGGGAAGCCGCAGGCGGCGAGATCCTCGTTGACCTTGTGCGCGAAATCGATCAGGCGCTGGCGGGTGCCCTTGAGCCGGGTCGCGTCGGCGCAGCGGAAGATGATCCCGTTGTCCTGGTCGGTGGACAGGGTCTGCTCGTGGCGCCCTTCCGAGCCGAAGGCGAACCAGGCGAAGTCGATGCCGACGAGGTCGTGACGTTCGCGCGCGAGCGTGATGATCCGCCGCGTGAGCGCGTCGTTGAGTGCCGAGATGAACTGGGTGAGCTGCTCGGCGCCGATGCCCTGGGCGATGAGGTTGAGGGCGAGCTGGCGGATGTCCTTGCTGGCGCGTTGCAGCGCCTCGATGTCGGCGGCGTTGTCGATGCCGGCGCGGATCTGGCGCAGGCTGATGCGTTGCAGCGAGAAGAGGTCGCGCTCGGAAACCACGCCGAGCAGCACACTGTCGGCGTCCACCACCAACAGGTGACGCACGCCATGGGTGGCCATCTCGAGTGCGGCATCGTAGGCCGAGGCGCTCGCCGGCAACTGGTGCGGATTGGCGGTCATCAACTCGCCGATCGGGCGCGAAAGATCGAAGCCGGCGAGGATCACGCGCGGAAGCAGGTCGCTCTGGGTCAGGATGCCGACCGGATGGCGTCCATCATCGACCACCACCATGCAGCCCAGGTGCAGTTCGGCCATGCGCTCGAGCGCGTTGCGCGTCGGTGTGCCCGCAGTGACGAAGACCGGGTCCTGCTTGATCAGCTTGCCGAGCGCCGTGGTCATCGTCTGCTGCTCGGCCGCGCGCTGGGCGAAGGTGCTTTGCAGTTGCTGGCGCGATTGGGTGAGCAGGCTGGCGATGTACTGCGTGCAGAACAGGTGGAACACCGGGCTGATCTGCATCAGATGCAGGAAGTCGTCGGCGCTGATCTGGAAGCAGAAGCTGTCCTCGACCGCCACATAGGCGTTGGTGGACGGCCGGCGCGCGGAAATCGCTCCGATCGGAAAGCATTCTCCGGGCCCGAGGGTGAGGCTGGTGTACTCGGTGACCGTAGTCTGTCCGCTCTGGCGAGCCTGGATCTTGCCACGCTGGACGATGTAGAAGTGCGTCGGAACACCTGCTTCCGGGGTCAGGATGTCGGCGCCGCGCGGATGGAAGCCGAGTACCGCGCGCTCGGCCAGAAAGGCGAGCGCCTCCGCCTCCATGCGGTTGAAGGGGGAGAAGTTGCGCAGGAAATCCGTGCTGGCTCCCACCAGCAGGTTGGCGGCGTCGTTGCTCATGGGCGGACCGTGGTCGAAGCGATCCGCGCATTATAGGCGAGCGCAGGAAGGCGAGGCGAAAGCGCCGTTTTCACGCCGGAAGGCGGCGGCGCGGGCTGTAGGAGCAGCGGAAGCCACGAACGCGCGGTGACGCGGCACGATGCACGCGGCTCGGGAGCGGCGCATCGTGTTCGCGCCTTCCGGCGCTCCTGCGGGATGCTCAGAGCACCTCGGCGGCGTGGTCGGCCAGACGCGAACGCTCGCCGCGCTGAAGCGTGATATGACCGGAATGCGGCCAGCCCTTGAAGCGGTCCACCACGAAGGTGAGGCCCGACGAGCCTTCGGTGAGGTAGGGCGTGTCGATCTGCGCGATGTTGCCCATGCAGACCACCTTGGTGCCGGGGCCGGCGCGCGTGATCAGGGTCTTCATCTGCTTGGGGGTGAGGTTCTGCGCTTCGTCGATGATCAGGTACTTGTTGAGGAAGGTGCGCCCGCGCATGAAGTTCAGGCTCTTGATCTTGATCCGGCTGCGGATGAGGTCGCGGGTGGCTGCGCGACCCCAGTCGCCGCCTTCGCCCGCGGTGCCATTGAGCACGTCGAGGTTGTCCTCGAGTGCGCCCATCCAGGGCGCCATCTTCTCCTCCTCGGTGCCCGGCAAAAAGCCGATGTCCTCGCCGACCGGCACGGTGACGCGGGTCATGATGATCTCGCTGTAGCGCTTGGACTCCAGCACCTGGTTGAGACCGGCGGCGAGCGTGAGCAGGGTCTTGCCGGTGCCTGCTTGGCCGAGCAGGCTGACGAAGTCGATCTCCGGATTCATCAGCAGGTTGAGCGCGAAATTCTGCTCGCGGTTGCGCGCGGTGATGCCCCACACATTGTTCTTGTGGTGGCTGAAGTCGATCAGCGTCTCCAGCACCACGCTGCGACCTTCCTTCTCTTTCACCCAGGCTTGCAGCGGGGCGTCGCCCTCCTGGTAGACAAACTCGTTCGCGAGCATGTCGACGGCGAGGGGGCCGCTGACGCGGTAGTAGGTGCGGCCTTCCTCCTTCCACGACTGCATGCCGCGCCCATGGGTGTCCCAGAAATCGGCGGGCAGTTCGCTGGTGCCGGTGTACAGCAGGTCGGTGTCCTCGAGCACCTTGTCATTGAAGTAGTCCTGCGCAGCGAGCCCGAGCGCACGGGCCTTGATGCGCATGTTGATGTCTTTGGACACCAGGATCACGTCGCGCCCGGGATGCTTGTCCACCAGGAACATCACCACCGCAAGGATCTGGTTGTCGCCGCGCGCGGTGGGCAGCGCCGGCGGCAGCTTGATCTCGATGGCCTCGGTCTGCAGGTGGAGGCGTCCGGTGGCCTGGCCGCGCGAGGGGCCCTCGAGCGCGATGCCCGCGGCAATGCCGTCTTCCGAGGCGCATACGATCTCGTCGAGCATGCGGCTGGCCTGGCGGGCGTTGCGTGCCACCTCGCTGGTTCCCTTCTTGTTGTTGTCGAGCTCCTCCAGCGTCATGATCGGCACGTAGAGGTCGTGTTCCTCGAAGCGGTACAGGCAGGTGGGGTCGTGCATCAGCACGTTGGTGTCGAGCACGAACAGCTTGCACGCCCGGGGCTTGTGGCTGCGACGGGCAGCGGCACGGCGCGGGCGCGAAGAGGTGTCGGCAGCAGGCTGGAGGGCAGCGGTTTCAGTGCTTGCAGCGGCTTTGCGGGTAGCGGTCATGAAGTCGGGTCCGGACGGCAGGGCGGCATCGGGGTCGCGGATGCACCTCGTGCGCCCGCGACCGGTGTCGTGAAGATCAGAGTGCGCGCACGGCGGCAAGCACTTCCTCGGCATGACCCGGGACCTTCACACCGCGCCATTCGCGCGCGAGCCCGCCTTCGGCATCGATCAGGAAGGTGCTGCGCTCGATGCCGCGCACCTGCTTGCCGTACATGTTCTTCAGCTTCATCACGCCGAAGGCCTCGCAGGCCTTCTCGTCAGGATCGGAGATCAGCTCGAAGGGCAGTTCGAGCTTGGCCTTGAAGTTCTCGTGGCTCTTGAGGCTGTCGCGGCTCACCCCGTAGATGTCGCAGCCGGCGGCGGCGAAATCGGCGTGCAGGGCACCGAAGTCGCGCGTCTCGTTGGTGCAGCCGGGCGTGTTGTCCTTGGGGTAGAAGTAGATCACCTGCTTGCGACCGCGCAGTGCGGACAGGGTGACGGTGTTGCCGCCGGTGGCCGGCAGGCTGAAATCGGGGGCGGGGGTGGCGCTCAATCGGGTCTCCTGCTCTTGGGGGGCTCACGGAAGCGGTCGAATCGACTCCGCAGCAGCGTGCGTGCTCGCACGCAGGTTAGCCGAAAGCCTGCGTGCGCGTGAACATCCTCTTGCAGGGGCGTTACAAGCGCGTTGCGCTCGGCAAGGATCCGCTCAGCGTTCGTAGAGCAGCCCGAGCGCCACCGCGCGGCCCTCGCCGACGAGGATGTTGTAGGTGCGGCAGGCCGCGGCGAAATCCATGAATTCAAAGCCCACGCGGGCCTCGACCAGCGGACGCAGCAGCAGGGGTTGGGGAAAGCGCTGGCGACGACCGGTGCCGACGATCAGGATCTCGGCACCGAGTTCGGTCACGCGGGCGAGGTCCTCGGCACGCAGTCCGGCGAGATCGCCCCCTGCGTCCGGCGCCCAGCCCGTCATCACACTGCCGGCGCTGACGAGCACGTTGCCCTCGTGGCGGATGTTGCTGATCATCACGTGATCATCCCCATAGCCGGTGACCACGTTGGTATTGGCGTTCTTGTCCTGGTAGAGCTTCATCGTCCGTTCCTGATCGCAGCGGTCTCGATTTGCCGCCTGTGGGGCGCGTGCCTGCAGGCAAAATTGCCGCAGTGCGGGAGCGAGGCTAAGATAACAATCTTTTGCGGCCGCGGAAAACGGCGGCGCGATTATCCACCTCTCAGGAAGAACTGGCATGAAAGCGGTGAAGACTCTCGAACTCGCGACGCTATCCCCGGACCCGGTGATCAAGGCCGAGGCGGGCGCTGTCGCCGCGCCGCGTCCGATCCGCAAGTCCGCAAAGCTCGCCGAGGTTTGCTACGACATCCGCGGCCCGGTGCTGGTTCGCGCCAAGCAGATGGAGGACGAGGGCCACAAGATCATCAAGCTCAACATCGGCAACCTCGCCGCGTTCGGCTTCGATTCGCCCGAAGAAATCCAGATGGACATGATCCGCAACCTGCCCAATGCGGCGGGCTATTCGGACTCCAAGGGCATCTTCGCCGCGCGCAAGGCGGTGATGCACTACACCCAGCAGAAGGGCATCAAGGGCGTCACCATCGAGGACATCTACATCGGCAACGGCGTCTCCGAGCTGATCGTGATGGCGATGAATGCGCTCCTCGACGCCGGCGACGAGGTGCTGGTGCCGGCGCCCGACTACCCGCTGTGGACCGCGGCGGTGAGCCTGTCGGGCGGCAGGCCGGTGCACTACCTGTGCGACGAGGACAAGGGCTGGCTGCCGAACATCGAGGACATGCGGGCCCGCATCACGGCCAACACGCGCGCGATCGTGATCATCAATCCGAACAATCCGACCGGCGCGGTGTATCCGGACGAGACGCTCAAGCAGGTCATCGAGCTCGCCCGCGAGCACGACCTGATCATCTATGCCGACGAGGTCTACGACAAGGTGCTGTACGACGGCATCAAGCACACCTCGGTGGCGGCGCTCTCCGAGGACGTGCTCACCATCATCTTCAACGGCCTGTCGAAGAACTACCGCTCCTGCGGCTATCGTGCGGGCTGGATGGTGGTGTGCGGCGACAAGCGCCGTGCGACCGACTACATCGAAGGCCTCAACATGCTGGCCTCGATGCGCCTGTGCGCCAACGTGCCGGGCCAGTACGCGATCCAGACCGCACTTGGCGGCTACCAGAGCATCGACGACCTGGTCGCCGAAGGCGGACGCATGCGCCGCCAGCGCGACCTCGCCTGGGAGCTGATCAACAAGATCCCGGGCGTCAGCTGCGTCAGGCCTCAGGCCACGCTGTACATGTTCCCGCGCCTGGACCCCAAGGTCTATCCGATCGATGACGACCAGGCCTTCATCGCGCAATTGCTGGAAGAAGAGCGCGTGCTGCTGGTGCAGGGCTCCGGGTTCAACTGGCCTCACCCCGACCACTTCCGCCTCGTCTTCCTGCCCCACGAGGACGATCTGCGCGACGCCATCGGCCGCATCGCCCGCTTCCTCGAGAACTACCGCAAGCGCCACGGCACCTGAGCCTCCATCGCGAGGCGGTCGCAGCGCCGCCTCGCTCCCGACTCCCCACACCTCACTCCTCACGCAAAAATGAAACCCATCAACGTTGGCCTTCTTGGCATCGGTACCGTCGGCGGCGGCACCTTCACCGTACTCCAGCGCAATGCCGAGGAGATCACCCGGCGCGCCGGCCGCCCGATCCGTATCACCGCCGTAGCCGACAAGAACCTCGAACTCGCGCGCACGGTCACCGGCGGTGAGGTCAAACTGACCGACGACGCTTTCTCCGTGGTGACCGATCCCGAGATCGACATCGTCGTCGAACTGATCGGCGGCTATGGCGTCGCCCGCGAGCTGGTGCTGAAGGCGATCGAGAACGGCAAGCACGTGGTCACCGCCAACAAGGCGCTGCTTGCGGTGCATGGCAACGAGATCTTTGCCGCGGCGCAAAAGAAGGGGGTGATGGTGGCTTTCGAGGCCGCGGTGGCGGGCGGGATCCCGATCATCAAGGCGCTGCGCGAGGGCCTCACCGCCAACCGCATCGAATGGCTGGCCGGCATCATCAATGGCACGACCAACTTCATCCTGTCCGAGATGCGTGACAAGGGCCTGCCCTTTGCCGAGGTGCTCAAGGAAGCGCAGGCGCTCGGCTACGCCGAGGCCGACCCGACCTTCGACATCGAGGGGGTAGACGCCGCGCACAAGGCAACGATCATGAGCGCGATCGCGTTCGGCATCCCGATGCAGTTCGACAAGGCCTACATCGAAGGCATCAGCAAGCTCGACGCGGTCGACATCGCCTACGCCGAGCAGCTCGGCTACCGCATCAAGCTGCTGGGCATCGCCCGCCGCCGCGAGCAAGGCGTGGAGCTGCGCGTGCATCCGACCCTGATCCCGGCCAAGCGCCTGATCGCCAACGTCGAAGGCGCGATGAACGCGGTACTGGTGCAGGGCGACGCCGTTGGCGCGACGCTATACTACGGCAAGGGCGCGGGCGCCGAGCCCACCGCCTCGGCGGTGATCGCCGACCTGGTCGACGTCACCCGCCTGCACACCTCGGACCCCGAGCACCGCGTACCACACCTGGCCTTCCAGCCGGATCAGGTTCGCGACGTGCCGGTGCTGCCCATCGAGGAGGTGGTGACCTCCTACTACCTGCGCATGCGCGTCGATGACAAGCCGGGCGTGCTCGCCGAC
>JAKLLJ010000400.1 GCA_023150215.1 Thauera sp.
CCGGCAGAGGTCCACGGAGCCCTCGGTCTGCCCGGTGCGCACGAGGACCCCCCCGGGGCGGGCGCGGAGCGGGTCCACGTGGCCGGGCTTGACGAGGTCGTCGGGGCGGCAGGCCGGATCGCAGGCCTTCAGGATGGAGACGGCGCGGTCCCGCGCCGATTCCCCGGTGCCCACCCCCTCGCGGGCGTCGAAGGTGACGGCGAAGGCGGTGTGGTGGAAGGAGGTGTTGCGGGTGACCTGGACGGGCAGGTGGAGCTGGTCGGCCCGATCCTCGGGCATGCAAAGGCACATCTTCCCGCGGGCCTCCTTCAGGAAGAAGTGGATGGCCTCGGGCGTGACCTTCTCGGCCGCCATGACGAGGTCGCCCTCGTTCTCGCGGCGGGGGTCGTCCTGGAGGATGATCATCCTCCCGGCGCGGAGGTCCTCGAGGATCTCCTGGATGGGGTGGTACGGCATGGCGGGTGGCTCCTCGATCGGCCGCGGAACGCGGGCCGGAGGGGCGATCCTAGCGGGGAGCGGGGGGGGGCCGCGGGTTTCCGTGGTCCCCGGGGGCGACCGGTTCCTTGACCCGGCGTCAAGGAACGGGGCGCTTCAGGCTCGATTCGGGGGAAGACCCGGCTCCAGCTGGTTCCGGACGGGGCCCTTGCGGGTCCCCGGGCGGCGCGCGGCGTGCGGCGGCCTCGAAGCGGACGGGTGCGGCGGGCCGGCCCAGGCCCCAGAGGCTTCTTCCATCAAGCCCTCCCTCCGCCGTGCCCC
>JAKLLJ010000401.1 GCA_023150215.1 Thauera sp.
ATGGCATGGGTCGGCGTTCCCGAAGACGATGCCCAGAAGAGCGTCCGGTCGGTTGCGGTGGCGGGCGACGAGAATGGCTACCTCAAGAGCGTAAGCATCTCCTGGGATGGCGACAGCCCGCTCGGCCACGGGCCGACGGGTACGGCCCTGCGTACCGGAAAGCCCTACGTCAACCAGCACGCCGAAAGCAACCCCAGGCTCAGCCCGTGGCGCGACGCGGTGCTCAAGCGCGGCTACCGGTCGAGCATCGGCCTGCCCTTCGTCTGCGAGGGGCGGGTCATCGGCGCGATAACGATCTACTCATCGCTGCCCGATGCCTTCGAGGAGAGCGAGGTCAGGCTCCTCGAGGAGCTCGTACAGAACCTCTCGTTCGGCATCCAGATGCTGCGCACGCGCCAGGAGCGGGATTCTGCCAGGGCCGCCACCCAGGCAAAGAGCGTTTTCCTCGCCAACATGAGCCACGAGATCCGCACGCCGCTCAACGCGATCCTCGGGATGGTGCATCTGCTGGCCCGCGAGGGCGTCACCGACAAGCAGGCGGAGCGGCTGGCCACCATACGGTCCTCGGCCGACCATCTCCTCAGCGTGATCAACGACATCCTCGACCTCTCCAAGATCGAGGCCGGCAAGCTCCTGCTCGAAAAGACCGAGATCGATGTGGAGGCCCGCCTCGCCAACGTGCTCTCCATCCTCACCCCGCGCGCGCAGGCCAAGGGCCTGCAGTTGCGGGTCGAGACGGAGGCG
>JAKLLJ010000402.1 GCA_023150215.1 Thauera sp.
AGATTGTGGCGGCGGCGGATGTGCTGGGCTGCCCGGCGACGTCTGGCAACCTGTGGGCCGAATCCTTCCGGCGCTTTGCCACCCATGACCTGATGGTGGCGGTGGATGGCCGCTACACGCTCACGCCGGCGGCGCTGGCGCTGGGCGAGAAGCTGCCCAAGAAGGCGGATACCGCCGAGCGGGTGTTTCTGGTGCGCGAGCGCCTGGCGGAATACACGCCGGCCGAGAAGACCGCGTCGATCCCCATGAGCGTGGAGCAGATGGAGGCCGCGATGGCCGAGCACGCCGCCAATGCCAAGCAGGGCGGCAAGAACCTGCTGATGCCCAAGCCCAAGCTCACCGAAGAAGAAGAGCAACGCCGCCGCGGCCCCCATCGCCGCTTCGGCGGCCGCGGCCGGGGCTGATCGCCCCGCGCGCGGCCTGGTGGTTCAGGGTGCTTCGGTGCCCTGCGCCACCCACCAGCGCCGTCCGTTCCAGTACATCAGCACGTCGGGCCCGGCTTCGGTGCCGAGCAGCACGCCATCGCCTTTCCAGCGCCGGGAGATGCGCGGCCAGTCCTTGATGGCGGGGTCGCTGCGCAGCAGCAGCTTGAGGGGCTTGTCGTCTTCTTCCCATAGCGGCGTGGCAAAGAAGCGCGGTTTCTGGATGAGATCGCAGTAGCGGCCGTGGGCGATCACGATGGTCAGCAGCCCCGGCTCGAAACGCCGCCGAAAGCCCGACCACGGATCAGACGCCCGATCC
>JAKLLJ010000403.1:0-472 GCA_023150215.1 Thauera sp.
CGCATCGTCGCGCTGGCGGCCCTCGAGAAGGGTGTCGCGCTCGACGACGAGGCGGCGGTGGCAGCCATCGCGGCGGCCTTGCCGGCACGCTTCGAGGGCGACCGGGTGCTGCTGGACGGCCGCGACGTGGGCGACGCGATCCGCAGCGAGGCCTGCTCGGTCGGCGCCTCCCGGGTCGCCGCGCTGCCGGCCGTGCGTGAGGCGCTGTTCTGGCGTCAGCGCGCCTACCGCCGTGGACCGGGCCTGGTGGGCGAGGGGCGTGACATGGGCTCGGTGATCTTCCCGGACGCCCGGATCAAGATCTTTCTGACCGCCTCCGCCGAAGCGAGGGCGGACCGCCGGTATAAGCAGTTGATCGATAAGGGAATGCCTGCTAACATGACAGATCTTCTGAAAGACTTGCGCGAGCGCGACGAGCGGGATTCCCGGCGTGCGGTCGCGCCCCTCCGGAAAGAAGATGATGCGGTGCTCC
>JAKLLJ010000403.1:482-741 GCA_023150215.1 Thauera sp.
AACAGGCGGTCGACTTCGTGATGGCCCAGGCCGCTGCACTCAAGTAAGTGTTTCAAAAGTTCAGTCCTCCAGCCCCAGGTCGGGTGCTGGGGGTTTTTTAACCAGGAGCCGTCTCGCGACGGTTGTAAGGTTCTTTTTCCCTATGTCCACTGCCACCCCTGTTTCCCTCGAGGATAGCTTTGCCGCGCTGTTCGAGGAGTCCCTCAATCGCCAGGAAATGCGCGCCGGTGAAGTCATCACTGCCGAAGTCGTGCGCATC
>JAKLLJ010000404.1 GCA_023150215.1 Thauera sp.
GAACTGGCCGGACGAGCGTTTGCCGATCTATTCCCCGACGGCCAGGCCTTCCTGGCTGCGCGCGCGCGCCTGCTGATCCAGGGCGAGCGCCGCGGCAGCCTCGTGTTCGCCCTGCCCGGAGGCGGCCAGCGCGGACTCGAGTTCATCGCCGCGCCGCGGCTACGCCCCGGCATCCACGCGATCATCCTCAGCGACCCCTTGGCATCGCGCACGCCCGGGCAAGCGCCGGCATCGGCGGCCACCGCATCCGGCGAGGCGGCGCCCGCCATGGGACAGCGCATCCCGATGTACCTGGCCAGCCACGACCCGCTCACCGGCCTGCCCAACCGCCGCATGCTCGAGGCGCGCTTCGACGACTATGCGAGCCGGGTCAACGCCCGCCGCGGCAGCATC
This sequence comes from Thauera sp., assembly GCA_023150215.1. Lineage (GTDB taxonomy): Bacteria > Pseudomonadota > Gammaproteobacteria > Burkholderiales > Rhodocyclaceae > Thauera. Next base: position 394 of record JAKLLJ010000404.1, read on the forward strand.
GGCGTGCTGCGCATCGATCTCGACGGCTTCAAGGCGATCAACCGCAGCCTCGGCGAGAACGATGGTGACGAGGTGCTGCGCCGCGTTGCCCAGCGCCTCGCTAGCGTCGCCGGAGACGAGGTGGTGGTCGCGCGCGAGCGCAGCGACAGCTTCATTGCCCTGCTCCCCGAGCCCGAGCTGCCCGGCACCGCCTGTCGGCTCGCCGACACCCTGCTGCGCGCAATCGCACAACCGATCGAGCTCAACAGCGGCACGCAGCGCGTCACCGCCAGCGCCGGCCTCACCCTGTTCCCGCAGGACGGGCGCGATCTCGACACCCTGCTGCGCAACGCGCGCACCGCGCT
>JAKLLJ010000405.1:0-452 GCA_023150215.1 Thauera sp.
CTGTCCGGCAAGTAAGGCGAGGGGGAGAGACGCATGGCAAGAATCATCGCAGCCGGCGACGTCGGCCACCTGGTGAAGAACGGTGCCACCGTGTACTGCACCGGTATGGGGCTGGCGGGCTTTGCCGAAGAGGCGGTCAAGGCGATCCGCGAATCCTTCGAGGCCACCGGCCACCCGCGGGATCTCACGCTCTACCACGCCACCGGCGTGGGCAACGGCAAGGACCGCGGCGTGCATCACTTTGCCGCCGAGGGCTTGCTGAAGCGCATCGTCGGCGGGCACTTTGGCGTCGGCGGGCCGGAGCTGATGCGCCTCATCATGGACAACAAGGTCGAGGCCTACAACCTGCCGCAAGGCGTGCTGGTGCAGCTGCCCAAGCAGATCGCCGGTCGGCGGCCGGGCTTCATGACCAAGGTTGGGCTGGATACCTTCGTCGATCCGCGCATCGAGGG
>JAKLLJ010000405.1:461-733 GCA_023150215.1 Thauera sp.
GCGCCAAGGTGAATGCGGCGGCCACCGAAGACCTGGTCGAGGTGGTGCACCTGGAGGGCGAGGAGTGGCTGTACTTCCGCAACCCCAAGGTGGATGTGGCGCTGCTGCGCGGCTCGTATGCCGACGAGAACGGCAACGTGTCGATGGCCCGCGAGGGCGTGCTGCTGGAGTCGCTGTCCATCGCCCAGGCGGCGCGGGCCAGCGGCGGCATCGTGATCGTGCAGGTGGAGCACATCGTCAAGAACGGCACCCTGCACCCGAAGGACGTAAAG
>JAKLLJ010000406.1 GCA_023150215.1 Thauera sp.
GACTCGTCTGCGCGAGCTGCTCGAGGGCGGCGACAGCCAGGCCCTGGTGCTCTGGCATCACAGCGCCGACGCATTCCGCGCCGCGCTGCCGCCGCCCGCCGCCCGGGCGCTGGACGAGGCGATCCGCCGCTGCGATTTCGAGCAGGCCCTGGACGGCCTGCCGCCCACGCTGCCCCCTGCCGCACGATGATGGACCCGAGCCCTCCCGACCTTCCGGCCGCGACCGCACCGGTCACCCGGCCCATGCCGCTGGCCACCCTGCTGGTGGTGGACGACACGCCGGCCAACCTGGGTCTGATGGCCGGCCTGCTCAACCCGGAGTACCGCGTCAAGCTGGCCAACTCCGGCGCCCGTGCGCTCGACCTGGCCCAGCGCGAGCCGCCCGACCTGGTGCTGCTCGACGTGATGATGCCGGAGATGGACGGCTACGCCGTGTGCCGCCACCTGAAGAGCGACCCGCGCACCCGCGACGTGCCGGTGATCTTCGTCACCGCGCTCCACGACGAAGACAGCGAACTGCGCGGTTTCGAGCTGGGGGCGGCAGATTTCCTGCACAAGCCGGTGCGTTCGGCGATCGCCCTGTCGCGCATCCGCGCCCAGCTCGACGCCAAGGAAGTGCGCGACCGGCTGCGCAGGTCCAACCGCACGATGGTCAGCCAGATGGAGGAGGGCGCCCGGCAGCTGGAGGTGGCACAGATGCAGCTCCTGCAGTCCGAGAAGATGGCGTCCA
>JAKLLJ010000407.1 GCA_023150215.1 Thauera sp.
CTGGGTTTCCACGGCGTCAAGCATGTGAATCTTGTTGCCGGCCTTCTGTGCCAGTGCCAGGCCGACCTTGTCGCCCTCGTCCATGGCGCGGCCGAACATGGCTGCCGTATCGGAGCCGCTGTTGGCGTCGATCACCTTCTTCAGGTCGGCCGGTAGCTTGTCGTAGGCGCCCTTGTTCATCGCCACCACGAAGGTCTGGGTGTACAGGCCCTGCTCGCCGGAAAAACCGGTGTGGTTCTTGACGAGCTGCTGCACCTTCAGCGCCGGGGTGACTTCCCAGGGAATAGTCGTGGCGGTGATGACGCCCTTGGACAGCGCCTCGGTGACAGCCGGCACCGGCATGCCGACCGGCGTGGCGCCGAGTTGCTCGAGCATGATGTTGGTGATGCGCGAGCCGCCGCGCACCTTCACGCCCTTGAAGTCTTCGAGCCTGGTGATCGGATCCTTGCTGTGGATCAGGCCGGGGCCGTGCACATGGACCGCGATGATCTTGACGTCCTTGAACTCGTCCATCGCGTTCTTTTCGACGAACTCCTGGAAGGCGCGCGAGGCCGGCTCGGCGAGGCCGCTGCTGAACGGCAGTTCGAACACTTCGGTCTTGGGGAAGCGGCCCGGCGTGTAGCCGAGCACGGTCCACACGATGTCGGCGACGCCGTCCTTGGCCTGGTCGTACAGTTCGGGCGGCTTGCCGCCGAGCTGCATGCTGGGGAACTGCTGCACCTTGATG
>JAKLLJ010000408.1 GCA_023150215.1 Thauera sp.
CCCGAAGGAAGACCAATACCTCTTCGCCCGCCTGCGCCTGCGCAGCCCCGAAGCCGTGCCGGTGATCGAGCGGCTGGAGGCCGAGCACCGCGTGGGCGACGCCCGCATCCGCGCCCTCGAGGCGGCGCTGGACGCCTACGAGCAGCGCGGCGCGGCCGGCTTCGCGGGCTTCCAGGCGGCGGTGGTGGCGTACATCGAAGCCGAGTGGCGGCACATGAACGCCGAGGAGCACGAGATCTTCCCGCTGGCCGAGCGCGACCTGCAGGCCGAAGACTGGGCCGCCATCGACGCCGCCTTCCTCGCCAACGACAACCCCTGGAGCGGCCCGGCGGGGGCGTACGAGCGGCTCTTCTCGCAGATCGTGAACATCGCCCCGGCGCCGGTGGGGCTGGGGCCGGGGTGAGCCTGGCAGGTGGGGGGCGGGCGTTTCAGCCTGGCCCCCGCCGGATGCTCCGCCCGGAGCGGCGGGGCCGGCCGTCAGGGAAGCCCGCTGTTACCGGAAAAAGTCGGGGTGATATACTCGCGGGCTGAAAAATTCCGCCTTATCCGGTGTTGCGCATGCAACTCTTCGCCCTCGGACTCAACCATCATACTGCGCCCGTCGCCATCCGCGAGCAGGTGGCCTTTCGGCCCGAACTGCTGACGCAGGCGCTGGGCGATCTGGTGCGGGCCAAGCCGGTAAAAGAGGCGGCGATCCTGTCCACCTGCAACCGCACCGAGCTCT
>JAKLLJ010000409.1 GCA_023150215.1 Thauera sp.
CCAGCAATGGTCCGACTTCGTCCACCCCAATGACCGGGAGCGCGCCTGGGCCTCGATCTTCGACGTGGTCGAAGGGCGCAGCACATCGCACAAGCTCGAATACCGCATGCTCCACAAGGACGGCAGCATCCGCTGGATCCTCGACCAGGCCAAAGTGATGCAGCGCGACGAGCACGGCAAGGCCACCCGCATGTGCGGCACCCACACCGACATCACCGAACGCAAGCTCCTCGAAGAGGAGCTCCGGCGCCAGGCCCACGTCGACTACCTCACCGGCGTCTACAACCGCCGCCACTTCATGGAGCGCGCCGAACAGGAGCTCAGCCGCGCCCACCGCTACGGCAAGCCCCTGTCGATGCTCATGCTCGACATCGACCACTTCAAGCAGATCAACGACCGCTACGGCCACAAGGTGGGCGACACCGTGCTCAAGGCCGTCGCCGACCTCAGCCACGCCACTTTCCGCGACGTGGACATCCTCGGCCGCCTGGGCGGCGAAGAGTTTGCCGTGCTGCTCCCCGAAACCGATCAGCCCGCCGCCCTCGACGCCGCCGAACGCCTCCGCAAAACCATCGCCAACGCCAGGATTCCGCTTACCGGAGGCCTGACGGTGAGCTTCAGCGTGTCGATCGGGGTGTCGAGCATGGGGTCAGCGGAAGACAACATCGATGTGCTGCTGAACCGGGCGGATAAGGCGTTGTATG
>JAKLLJ010000040.1 GCA_023150215.1 Thauera sp.
TGCCGTCGCGCGTCATGGTGATGCCCACCGGCGTCACGTCGTCGCTGCGGAAGCCCTTCGGCGCAAACGTCACCGTTTCCTTCACCGCGTTGGCCTTCGCGTCGAGCACCGTCACCGAGGCACCGAGCTCGTTGGTTACCCACACCTCGCCGCCGTCCGGCGTGTCGGCGAAGCGGCGCGGACGGTTGCCGACCACCACGTTGGCCAGGATGGCATTGCTGGCGGTGTCGATCACGTGGACCATGTTGGCGACTTCCGAGGTCACGTAGAGCCGGCTGCCGTCCTTGCTCACCAACATCCCTTCGGGCTCCTCGCCGACCTCGATTTTCGCCAACACCTTGTTGGCGGCCACGTCGATCACCGAGACCTCGGCGTCCTCCTCGTTGGAAACGTAGATCCGGCTGCCGTCCTTGCTGAAGTCGAACATCTCCGGGTCCTCGCCCACGTCGATGCTGCGCACCACCTCGAGCCGGGCGATGTCGATCACATCCACGCGCTCGCTGTTGCTGGCGATCACCAGGATCTGGCTGCGGTCAGCCGACCGCTTCATGTCGCGCGGCCGCTCGCCGGTGGGAATGGTCTTGAGCACCTGATGGCGCTTGCCGTCGAGCACGGTCACCGCGTTGTCGTTCTCGCTGCTGACGAAGATGTAGCCGGTGTCCTTGGCCAGCGCGGTGCCGACCGGCAGCGCGAACATCAGGCTGGTGGCCACGGCGCGGGCAAGCGTCCTGGGTCGGGTCATTGTCGGGGTCTCCTTGATGAGTTGGGGTGTCGGGTGTCGTGATCGCTCGGCGGAACGGCTTGCAGCGCGCACCGGAGCTTGGGGGGGCTGTGGTGGCGATCGGATTGCGGATCGGCCAGAAAGGCGCCTGGCCTTCGATCGCCCATGCATTCACGTGCCATCGACCATCAGGTCGCCTCCGGTGAGCTTGAGGAAGGCGGCCGCCAGGCTCTCACAACCCGCGGCGGCGACCAAGGCCGCGGGCGACCCCGCGGCCCGCATCTCGCCCTTGTCGAGCACCAGCACGCGATCTGCCGCCTCGGCCTCGTCGACCAGATGGGTAGCCCACAGCACGCCCACGCCACCTGCGCGCAGCGCCAGCACCTCGGCGAGCAGGTGCCTGCGCGAGGCAGGATCGAGCCCCACCGTGGCCTCGTCCATCAGCAGCACCGCCGGCCGGTGCACCAGCGCACGCGCGAGCTCGACCTTGCGCCGATTGCCGCCGGAGAGCTCGCGCACACGGTCGGCACGGCGCTCGGCGAGGCCGACGCGCGCGAGCGCGTCGGCGATGCGCGCGCGCGACTCGCCACCGCCCAGGCCATGCAGGCGCGCATGGAAGACGAGATTGGCCTCGACGCTCAGGTCGAGGTCGAGCGTCATCTGCTGGAACACCACGCCGATACGCCCGAGCGCACGCACCGGTGCACGGCGCATGTCCTCGCCACACACCCGCAGCTCGCCGGCGTCGGCGTCGAACAGGCCGGTCAGCAACTGGAACAGCGTGCTCTTGCCGGCGCCGTTGGGCCCGAGCAGGGCAACGAACTCGCCGGCGCGCACCTCCAGATCCACACCCTTGAGCGCCAGCCGCGCACCGTAGGCCTTGCGCACACGGCGCACCGCGAGCAGCACTGCGTCCTCATCAGCCATGCCGCCCCCTCATCACCGCAGCGCCTCGATTGCACAGGTTCCGTCCCGATATCGCCGCACGAGCTCCTCCAGGAGCGCCATCTGCCCCCGCAGAAGCGGCGGATGCTTCTTTAGGAGCGGCGCAAGCCGCGAACCGTTGTCGGCCATCGTCCAACGGTGTTTGCTCTCGATCGCCTGAAGGGTTCGCGGCTTCCGCCGCTCCTACCGGGCTTGTCATGCCTGCGGAGAGCGGCTTACCGGAGCACGGGTGGAGGCTCATGCCGCCGGCCTCCCCTCGGTCACGTCACCCGGCGCCGCCGGCAGGCCGGCAAGCAGTTCGGGATGGCGGGCGAGCAGGTCGGCGTGCAGGCGTTCGAGCTGCGCGCTGGCCGGGTTGCGCGGGCGCGGCAGGTCCACCACGAGATCCAGCACCACCCGCCCCGGCGCCGGCGACAGAAAGCACACGCGGTCGGCAAGCGCGAGCGCCTCGCGCAGGTCGTGGGTGACGAACAGCACGCTCGCGCCGCAGCGCCGCCACTGCGCGACCAGCATCTCGCGCAGGCGGTTGGCGGTCGGGCTGTCGAGCGATACGAAGGGCTCGTCCATCAGCAGCAGCGCCGGTTCATTGACGAAGGCACGGGCGAGCGCCACGCGCCGCATCATGCCGCCCGACAGCCGCCCGGGATAGGCATCGAGCACGTCGCCGAGCTCCATCGCACCCAGCAGCTCGATTGCAGCGGCCCTCAGCCGCGCACGCTCGTCGCCGTGCGCCACCAGCATCACGTTGTCGAGCACGCTCAGCCACGGCATCAAGCGCGGCTCCTGGAACATGAAGCCGGTGTCCGCAGGAATGCCGCCATCCAGGCTCACGCTGCCCGCGTACACGCGGTCGAGTCCGCCGACGATGTTGAGCAAGGTGCTCTTGCCGCAGCCCGACGGCCCCACCACACAGACGAACTCGCCGCGCCGCACCGTCATCTGCAGCGCGGACAGCGCCAGGTGCGCACGGCCACCGCGGTCAGGGTAGCGCTTGGCATCGATGCGGATGTCGAGCATGGTTCACGCCCTCCAGCCGGTGAGCCGGCGCTCGAGCGGGCGCAGCACCCAGCCCTCGGCCGCCAGCACCACCGCGGCGAACACCAGGGTGTAGGCGAGAATGCCGGTAATGTCGAAGAACTGGAACAGCACGTTGAGCTGGAAGCCTACGCCCTCGCTGCGCCCGAGCAGCTCCACCACCAGCACGATCTTCCAGATCAGCGACAGGCCCGAGCGCGCCGCTGCCATGAAGTAGGGCACGAGCTGCGGCAGGTAGACGCGCAGGAAAGTGGTACGCCAAGGCAGCCGGTAGGCGCGCGCGACCTCGAGCAGCTTCGCGTCGACGGCACGCGCGCCCTCGCGCACGGTGACCACCACGGTCGGGATCTTGTTGATCGCCACCGCCAGGATCGCCGCCCAGTCGTTGAGGCCGAACCACACGTAGCACAGGATGATGGTGACCAGCGCCGGAATGTTGAGGCCGAGCACCAACCAGGCGTCGAGGAAGGCGTCTACCTGCCGCCAGCGCCCCATCGCCATGCCGACGAGCGCGCCCACCAGCATCGCCACGGCGAAGGCGACCGCGACCCGGCCCAGCGTCACCGCCAGATGAACGGGCAGCGTCAGTGCGGCGGTCTCGGCGCCGATGCGCGCCAGCACGGCGATCGGGTCGGGCAGCGTGCGGCTGTCGGCGAGACTGGCGGCGAGCTGCCACAGCAGTACGAACGCGAGTAACGAAGCGATGCGCAGCCGACGCTCGCCGCGCTGCACCGCCACGACCGCCGGCGCGGCGGTGACCGGCGGGCTGCGCGGAGCGTCGGGCGAGCGCACGACGGACGCGGGCCGAACCAGCCGCTCCGCCCTCACCGCAGCCCATCCCCGTGCCAGAAGGTACCCGGCGCGAGCTCGCGCGCATGACCGACCAGTGCCTCGCCCCCCTCGGCGGCGAGGATGACGAAGGCGCGCGCCGCGGCACGCTCGGCCGCAGCCGGGTCGGTGCGCGGAATACCGGCGCGAAAGCCCTCGCGCAGCGCGACGAAGGTCGCCTCATCCTCCGCGCGCATCAGCGGACGCAGGTCTTCCCAGGCCGCATCCGCCTGCTGCAGCAAGGCCTTGGCGGCGGCCGAAGCGCGCAGGAAGCCCTCGATCGCAGCCGGGTTGGCACGCGCCCAGCGCTCACCGAACACCCAGCCGACCAGCGGCATCTCCTCACCGATACCGAGCCCGGCGAGGATCTGCTTCATGCCCAGCACCTCGGGCATGCCGGCCGCGGCCAGGCGCGCACCGTAGTGCCAGAAATTCAGTGCCGCCGGCAGCTCGCCGCGCGCGACCAGCTCGTTGAGCAGCGGCGGCGCAGCGAACTGCGGGCGCAGGAAGGTAGCGGCATCCTCGCCCACGCTGCGGCGAGCGTAGGCGCGCAGCAGCAGCCAGCTCTTGTCGAGCGCGCCGCCGGCCACGCCGAGGCGCTTTCCGCGCAGGTCGGCAATACCCGTGATGCGGGCATCGGGGCGCACGTTGATACCACCGACCGCCTGCGAAAACGGCACGAAGGCGAAGTCGGCGCCCTGCGCACGCATGCGTGCGACCCACAGCCAGTCGTTGACGATGATGTCGACCTCACCGCCCTGGATGGCGACGTTGGCGGCGTCCTTGAGCGCGAGCGGCACGATGCGGATGTCCACACCCTCGCGTGCGGCCAGGCCGTGGCGCTGCATCGCTTCGAGCTCCCAGCTCACCGTGCCGTACTGCAGCACGCCGACCCGCACGACCGCGCGTTCGCCAGCGAGGGCACTGGCGATCGAGGCCAGGGCCAGCAGAACGACGCCGATCAGGCGGGCGAGAAAACGTGGCATGACCTGTCTCCGATGTTGTCGTGCCGGCCCCGGCGAAGGCCGCACATGTGTAGCACCCCATTCACAGCAGGTTCCGTGCCAGCAAGGCCGCTCATGGCAGCCGAGCGGGCGACGGTCATGGCGTGCCCCGGGCGACACAGCACCCGCTGTTCCGTTTGGGAGCAACCCTGCTCAGGGACGCAACAATCCGCCCCGGGCGCCCGCGATCCGGCGGTAGGAGCGGCGGCAGCCGCGAACGACGACGCTCGAAATCGGCGCTGCGCATGGCGGAACGGTGCGTTCGCGCCTTCCGGCGCTCCTACAGGCCCGGGAGAGTCGGCACGAATCCTGCGAGGGCGCTGGGGCGGCATGGACCGCAGCCCTGACACGACCATGAACCCGACATTTCATCCCCGCTCCCCGGCCCAGGCCCAGGCCCAGACCGACGTCGCAATGCTCGGCGCGAGCATGGGCGACGATTCGTCACGCGCCGCACGCGCGACGGCGGCCGTGCTCGACCGCGAGCGCCTGGTCGCACTGTCGGCGCCGGCGATGGAAGACCTGCACCGCCAGTTCGACAGCCCCACCATCACCGTGCTGCTCGCCGACAGTGCGGGGGGCGTGCTGCGTGCGATCGGCGGCAGCGGTCGCAGCGGCGACAGCGTCCTCGCCTCCTCGAGCACCTGTGCCGGGTCCGACGCCGCCCCCCTCACGAGGCGCAGCGACGATCACGCCTGCACCTCGACGCCCGTGCCGCGCCCAGCGGTAGCGCCCGGCCAGCTGGGCATCGCCGTGCCCATCCTGCCTCCGGCAGGCGCCCTGCTCGGCTTCATCGACGCCGACGCCGCCCCGCTCGAGTGGCTCGGCCACGCCAACGCCCTCCTCCACACCACGGCCAGCCTGATCGAACATCGCCTGATCGAGACCGAGCCGCGCGGCTTCCTGCTGCTGCGCTTCCATCGCTACGCCACCGTGCTCGGCACCCCGCTCGAGGCGCTGGTGCTGTTCGACGCCGACGGCGCGGTGCTGCTCGCCAACCATGCTGCGCGCACGCAGCTCGCGCCCTGCGCGCACGCGCCCGGCGGCGCCGCAGCGTGCTTCGCCAGCCAGTGGTGCGGCATCGTCGGCTACGCCGCACTCGGCCTGCGCCAGCCCTTCGTGTTGCGCGACCGCCGCGGCACCGACTTCTCGGCACAGGCCAGCCTGTGCAGACCGGCGCCATGAACACGCCGCACCCGCCCAGCCTGCAGGCCCGCCTCAGCCTCGTGCTGACGGTGCTGATCGCGGTGCTGATGGCCGCCGGCGCGGCGGTGTGGATGCGCGAGACGCGCCAGTCGATCCATGAGGAAGTGGAAGCGGCGACCCGTGTCGCCCAGCAATGGATCGGGGTGCTGCTGCCGGAAGCGCAGGCCGGCGGAGAAGCAGGACGCGAGCGCTTGCTGACGCGCCTCGCCGCGGTGGGACGCGTCCGCGCCAATCGCCTCGAGGTGTTCACGGACGATGGCACGCGCATCCATGTGTCGCCCGAATCGCCTTACAAGGCGGGGCGCGACGCGCCTCACTGGTTTACGCAGCGCATCGCGCCCGAGCTCGCCCCGCGCCGGCTCGACGCCGGTGAGCTCGAGATCGTGCTCACGCCCGACACCTCGCGCGCGGTGCTCGACGCCTGGGACCACCTCAGCGCTGCGGTCGGCTGGGCCGGCGCCGCGCTGCTGGCGATCTGGCTCGCCACCCGGCTGGCGATCCGGCGCGCGCTCGCGCCGCTGCACGACATCCGCGCCGCACTCGAACACGGCGCCAGCGGGCGCTTCGACCAGCGCCTGCCCGAATACGCCACCCGTGAGCTCGCCCTCCTCGCACGCAGCTACAACCGGCTGGCCGACGGCCTCGACGCCTCACGTGCGGAGAATGCGCGCCTGGAGGCCGACCAGAGCGTGGCGCGCACGATCCACAGCCGGCTCGAGCAGGAACGGCGCGCGATCGCACGCGAGCTGCACGACGAGCTCGGCCAGAGCATCACCGCGGTGCGCTCGATCGCCGGCGCGATCATCCAGCGCAGCGCCGAGCAGCCCGGCATCCACGGCAGCGCCCAGGCCATCCTCGCCATGACCGGCCACATGCAGGACGGCGTGCATGCGATCCTGCAGCGCCTGCGCAGTACCGCGCCGGGCACGCACGAGCGCATCGAGGATGCGCTGCGCGCCTACTGTGCGCTGTGGGCGAGTCATCACGAAGGCATCGCCGCCTGACGCTGCTGCGGGTGGTGCAGGAGAGCCTGACCAACGTTGCCCGCCATGCCCGCGCCCGCCACGTCGAGGTCCGCGTCGGTTTGCGCCGCGACGGTAGCCGCACGGAAATCGAGGTCGAGGTCGGCGACGATGGCTGCGGCCTGGGCGATGCCCCCACCCCCGGCCGTCATGGCCTCACCGGCATGCACGAGCGTGTCGCCGAAGTCGACGGTCGCCTCGAACTGCAACGCGCGCCCGCCGGCGGCCTGTGCGTGCGCGCCCGCCTTCCCCAACCCGCAGCGCTCACCACACCATGAAACCACCTTCCCTGCACGATCTGCGCATCCTGCTCGCCGACGACCACGCCGTGGTGCGGATGGGTTTTCGCCTGCTGCTCGAAGGCGCCGGCGCGCGCGTGGTCGGCGAGGCCGACTGCGGCGAGGCTGCGGTGCAGGCCTGGGGCCGCTTGCAGCCCGAGCTGCTGCTGATGGATGTGTCGATGCCCGGCATCGGCGGACTCGGCGCACTCGAGCGCGTGCTTGCCCACTACCCGCAGGCACGCGTGCTGATGCTGTCCGCACACGACGACGCGCAGATCCCGGCGCGCGCGCTGCGTGCCGGCGCCGGCGGCTACCTGTCCAAGCGCGCGCATCCCGACGAGCTGCTGCACGCGGTGGCCACGGTGGCGCATGGCCAGCGCTACATCGACCCGGCGCTCGCGCCCGCGCTCGCGCTCGCGCAGTTCTCCGGCGGCGGCGACCCGGTCGGCGCGCTCACCGAGAAGGAGTTCGCCGTCTTCCTGCAGCTCGCCCGCGGCCGCAGCGTGGCCGAGATCGCTGAAACCCACAGTCTGAGCCCGAGCACGGTGGGCACCCACCTCTATCACATCAAGCAGAAGCTCGACGTGGCGAACGCCGCCGAGCTCGCGCTGGTGGCGGTGCGCTGCGGCCTGATCGAGGTGTGAGCCGCCGGCTTGCAACGCGCCGGGCGGCAGGCGCCGCGGCAGGCGAAGCTACGGACCCCGCGGACACACGCCCACGGTGACGTGCCTCCGGCGGGTTTGATATAAAGCCGGCATGAATGACGTTTCCCGCCCCGCACGCCGATGAGCGCTCCTCTGCCCACACCCGGCGCCGAGCCGGGGCTCGTCCTTGCCGGGCCGATCCTGCGCCGCGTCGAAGCGCGGCGAGTGGTGTTGTGGCTCGCCAGCACGTGCGCACTGCGCGCGCGCATCACGCTGCAGCCGGTCGGCGGCGAGGCGATCGTCCTGCAGCCCGCGCCGGGTTCGGCGCAATTGCGCAGCCTGCGTGCCGGCGCGCGCCTGCACTACCTGCTGCTCGACCTCGCGCTCGACGCCGAGTTGCCCGCCGGACGCTGGATCGGCTACGACCTCCAGCTTGCACCCGCCGAAGAAGACTCCGCGCCCTGGCAGGACTGGCGCGCGTGGGCCCCGGACCTGTGCTACCCGGGGCGCGAGACGCCCGGCTTCGTATTCGCACCGCATGTCGCGTCGCTGCTCCACGGCTCGTGCCGCAAACCGCATCACGACGGCAGCGACGGCCTGCTGCGCGTCGAGCGCCTGCTCGGCGAGCTGATCGCCCGAAACGCGATGGACGCCGAGCCGGTGCCCGGCGCGGACGGCCTGCCCGGCTGGCCCTCGGCGCTGGTGCTGAGCGGCGACCAGATCTACGCCGACGACGTCGCTGGCCCGATGCTGCGCGCGATCCATGCGCTGATCGCGCACCTCGGCCTGCCGGTGGAGCGCCTCGACGGCATCGGCGATGCCGGCATACACGACGCCACCGAGCTCTACCGCCACCCGGCGTGCTACTACCGGCGCGAGACCCTGCTGCCGCGGCACAAGCGCAACTACGCGCTGCGCGAGGTGCTGTTCGGTGGCGTCGAGAAGCCGGTGTTCACCTCGGCGAGCGCTCACAACCACCTGATCACGCTCGCCGAAGTGCTGGCGATGTACCTGCTGGTGTGGTCACCGGCGCCCTGGGCCGGGCTGCAGCTCGAGCCTCCGCCCGGCATGGACGACGAGGAGGCCGCGCTGTGGAACACGGAGCGCAGCCGCGTCGAGGCTTTCGTCGCCGACCTGCCCGCGGTGCGGCGCGCCTTTGCCCATGTGCCGGTGGCGATGATCTTCGACGACCACGACATCACCGACGACTGGAACCTGAGCCGCGAGTGGGAGGAGATCGCCTACGGCCACCCCTTCTCGCGGCGCGTGATCGGCAACGCGCTGCTCGCCTACACCCTCAACCAGGGCTGGGGCAATCGGCCGGACGCGTTCGATGACGCGCTCTTCGACACCCTGCAGCGCAGCCTGGAGAACCCGGGTGCGCCCGTGCACGACACGTGCATCGACGCCCTGCTGCGCTTCGAGGAATGGCACTACACCTGGCCGAGCACACCGCCGCTGGTGGTGATCGACACCCGCACCCGACGCTGGCGCGCGGAGCGCACCGCACGACGCCCGTCCGGGCTGATGGACTGGGAGTCGCTCACCGACCTGCAGCAAGCCCTGCGCGGCCTGCCTGCGGTGGTGCTGGTGTCGCCGGCGCCGATCTTCGGCGTCAAGCTGATCGAGAACATCCAGCGCATCTTCACCTGGTGGGGGCACCCGCTGCTGGTCGATGCCGAGAACTGGATGGCCCACCCGGGTTCGGCACAGGCGATGCTCAACATCTTTCGCCACCGCAAGACGCCGCAGAACTTCGTCGTGCTCTCGGGCGACGTGCATTATTCCTTCGTGTACGACGTCGAGCTGCGCGGCCGGGTGCGCGGGCCGGACATCTGGCAGATCTGCAGCAGCGGCGTACGCAACGAGTTCCCGCCGAGGCTGCTCGCGGTGCTCGACCGTCTCAACCGCTGGCTGTATTCACCGCGTTCGCCACTCAACTGGCTCACCCGCCGCCGCCACATGCGGGTAACGCCACGCAAGCACGAGGGCGCCGCACGCGGGCGCAGGCTGCTCAACGGCGCCGGCATCGGCCTGGTCGAACTCGACGCCGAGGGCGTGCCGTGGCGGATCCGCGAGCTGCTCGCCGACGGCCGCACGCTCTCCTTCACCCGCGAAGAGGATTTTTCACGCTGGGATTGAGATCGCCGGACACGCGCCCGCGCACGATTCGTTGCCCGCGAGGGAGGCACAACCCGCACCGGCTGCAGGGCCGAATTCAGCGCTCGACCTGCAGCTCCCAGATGCCGGCCGGTGGCGTGTTGCGCCATACCACCGCACGGCGGTGCCAGCGGAATTCGCGCGGCGCCACGAATGGCGCACGTGGCTGGTAGGTGAACTGCACCAGCTTGCGTTCGCAGTCGCGGGCGAGAAAGCGGCAGATGCTGTCCACCGTCTCCGCGCCGATCTCCCTGGGCAGGGAACGGAAGGGCAGGCTGGAGACCAGCACCAGCCGACCGGGGCGATCGATCAGGCCGTCGACCACCTGCTTCGCCGACGCCTGGCGCACGTCAACCGTCGGGAAGCGCGCCTGCAGGCGTCGCGCCAGCGACGCTTGCAGCTCGACCGCGATCAGGGGCACGCCGGGCAAGCGTCGCAACAGCGCCTCGGTGACCGGACCGGTGCCCGCGCCAAGCTCGACCACCGCATCGGCGCCCACCGCGGCACTCGCCATCGCATTGGCCAGCCTGCGCGAAGAGGGCATCACCGCGCCGGTCGATGCAGGATTGCGCAGCAAGGCGAACAGCAACTCGACCGGCATGCGCGCAGGCCCTGTGCAAAATGGAAAGGCTGCCATGGTAGCGCCGCTGCTGCATGATCGGGACGGGAAATTGCTTTCGGAGACCGAACCTTGCTCGATGTCCGCCTCATGCAATCGCCCTGCGTGCTGCAACGCGTCATCAATTTCTGTCACCATCACGGCTTCGCTTTCACTCCCCATTCATCATGGCCGGAACCACCCTCCTCGCACTCATCGACGACATCGCCACGATCATGGACGACGTCGCGACCATGACCAAGGTCGCCGCCAAGAAGACCGCCGGCGTGCTCGGCGACGACCTCGCCCTCAACGCCCAGCAGGTCACCGGCGTGCAGGCCAGCCGCGAGCTGCCGGTGGTGTGGGCGGTGGCCAAGGGCTCGCTGGCCAACAAAGCCATCCTCGTCCCGGCCGCGCTGCTGATCAGCTGGCTGGCACCGTGGCTGATCACCCCGCTGCTGATGCTGGGCGGCGCCTTCCTGTGCTTCGAGGGCTTCGAGAAGCTCGCGCACAAGTTCCTGCACCCCAAGCACGAGGACGAGGTGGAACACCGCGAGACTCTGGAGGCACTGGCCGACCCGAGCGTCGACCTGGTCGCCTTCGAGAAGGAGAAGATCAAGGGCGCGGTGCGCACCGACTTCATCCTGTCGGCCGAGATCGTGGTGATCACGCTCGGCACCGTGGCCGCGGCCTCGCTCGGCCAGCGCGTGGCGGTGCTGGTCGGCATCTCGGTGCTGATGACGGTGGGCGTGTATGGGCTGGTGGCGGGCATCGTCAAGCTCGACGACCTCGGCCTGCACCTGCAGCGCAGCGCGTCGGCCTTCACCCGCCGCGTGGGCGGCGCCATCCTGGGCTTCGCGCCCTGGCTGATGAAGACGCTGTCGGTGGTCGGCACCGCGGCGATGTTCATGGTCGGCGGCGGCATCCTGCTGCACGGCTGGCCGACGGCGGCGCATGCGGTGGAGCATTTCGCCGCGGGGTTCGGCGGGTTTGCGGGCGCGCTGATCAACACAGCGGCGGGCGCGGGCGTGGGGATCATCGCCGGTGCCCTGGTGCTCGCGGCGGTGATCCTGGTGCACAGGCTGCGCGGCAAGGCGTAAACGCCCGCCGCGGCTGTCGCGCCCAGCGTGCATCGACAAGCGCTCGCGGCTCGCACCGCGCCGCATCCGGATCGGTCAATCGATCAGGACTCAGCGCCCAGTGAGCGGGATGCGCGCGGCGAAACACCGAAGCGCCGCTTGTAAAGCCGACAAAAACTCGAAACATCGGCAAAGCCGCAGCCGAAGGCGATCTCGGTGACCGAACGGTTGATGTGTGCGGGATCGAGAAGCGCGGCGCGGCAGCGCTCGAGGCGGGTGTCGAGGATCAAGCGCGCAGGGGTCAGCCCATGCGCGCTGAACATCTGGTACAGCGAACGGCGCGACATGCAGAGTGCAGTCGCGAGCGCATCCGGGCCGAGTTCGGGGTCGGCCGCATGCTCGCTGATGTAGCGCCGTGCGCGAGCGAAGCGCTGGGCAATCCTGCCGCCGGCCTCGCTCTCGGCAACACCGTGCAGCGCCGAATACAACAACATGTGGATCGCCGACAACACATCGTCGGACTGGCCATCACACTCCGCTGCGACGAGGTCGTCGCGCAAGGAACTCAGCGCTGCCAGCGCCGCGCGCGAGGTGGCCGCCGGCAGCGCCAAGGCGCACACCTTGCTGCTGATCCGTTCCCAGCCCGTACAGCAGCGATAAGGCAGCGTCAGCACGGAGATGCGTGCATCCGCTGAAAGATGGAGCCGGTAAGGCCTTGCCGTGTCGCAGACCGAGGCCGTTCGTTCGCCCAGCCGGGTGGAGCGTCCGTCCTGTTCGACGAGCACATCACCGCCGAGGCGCCACATCAGCTTGATGTGCCCCTCCTCCGCGCGCTCGATGAGTGCCCGTGTGCGCGTGACCGCATGCGCGCCCGTACGCATCGTGGCGAGGGCGCCCGCGGGCAGGTCGAGGATTTCGATTTCCGCGCGGAAATCCGCATGCTCATTGCGTCCGAATTCGAGTCTGGGAAAGCTCGCATCGACAAACTCCCGCCAGCCCATCCACGCACGCGGCCCATCGAAGCGCTCACGGCGAGCCGCAATGCAGCCCTCCGGGCGCTGCCATTGTTCGCACATCGTGTCTCCTCCTGCTGCGCCCTGCGGGCGTCTGCTTGTCTGGGGTGCGTACAACTCAGGCCCGAATGATTGCTTAACAGGGGATTTTGTCAAAGCGCTTTGCTCCGCCAAAAGCGCCAAGGGCGCCGAAATGCACGCCCTGCACAGAGGAATGCACCTCGGGCGAGGCGCGCCCACAACACCCCACGGACAATCGATCGGCCAATACCTTGTCGGTTTCCACGGCACGCGGACGTCCACCCGCGGCGCTCGCCTCTCCGGCAACAAGGCATCCAGAAAAACAAGGAGGAGACGATGATGATTGAAGGAAAAAGGGCTGTCGCCCGGGTCCGCTTGCGACCGCCCCCGCACGAGCATTGCGCGACGCACGGCAGGAAAGGACTGCTGACGGCGACCCTGCTTGCGTTGCTGCTGAGCGCACCAGCCAGCGCCGCGCGTCTGCCCGCCGATGTCGATGGCGCGCGGATCCTCGCCGCAGACAGCGAGCCCGGCAACTGGCTGAGCCATGGGCGCACCTACGACGAGCAACGCTTCAGCCCGCTCGACCAGATCAACCACCACAACGTCGACAAGCTTGGTCTGGCGTGGACCTACAAGCTCGACATCGATCGCGGCGTCGAAGCGACGCCGATCGTGGTCGATGGCGTCATGTACACGACCGGCGCAGCGAGCATCGTCTATGCCCTCGATGCGAAAGACGGCTCCCTGTTGTGGAAGTACGACCCGCAGGTGCCGGGTGAAGCGCTCTCGCAGGGTTGCTGCGACATCGTCAACCGCGGCGTCGCCGTGTGGAAGGGGAAGGTCTTCGTCGGCACCTTCGACGGCCGCCTGGTCGCGCTCGACGCGGCAAGCGGCAAGGAAGTCTGGTCGGTCGACACCGTTCTCGACAAGACGAAGTCCTACACCATCACCGGCGCTCCGCGCATCATCAAGGGCAAGGTGCTGATCGGCAATGGCGGTGCCGAATTCGGTGTGCGCGGCTATCTCACCGCCTACGATGTCGATACCGGCGCGCAGGCTTGGCGCTTCTTCACCGTTCCGGGCGATCCTGCACTGCCCGCGGAGAACCGCGCGATGGAGATCGCGCAGAAGACCTGGCACGGCAACAACTGGGTCAAGTGGGGCGGGGGCGGCACGGTGTGGGACTCGATGGCCTACGACCCCGAACTCGATCAGCTTTATGTCGGCGTCGGCAACGGCTCGCCCTGGAATCACGCCTTTCGCAGTGAAGGCAAGGGCGACAACCTGTTCCTGTCGTCGATCGTCGCCCTCGACCCGGACACCGGCGACTACCTCTGGCATTACCAGACGACGCCGGCGGACAAATGGGACTTCACCGCGACCCAGCACATCGTCCTTGCCGACCTCGAGATCGACGGCACACCTCGCAAGGTGCTGATGCAGGCGCCGAAGAACGGCTTCTTCTACGTCCTCGACCGGCGCGACGGCAAGCTGCTCTCGGCGAAGAACTTCGTCCCGGTCAACTGGGCGAGCCACATCGACCTCGAAACCGGGCGCCCGGTGCTGACCAAGGATGCGGACTATCTCGACGGCTCGCCCAAGGTCGTGATGCCGAGCTTTCTGGGTGCGCACAACTGGCATCCGATGTCCTTCCATCCGGGTACGGGCCTGGTCTACATCCCCGCCCAAGAGACCGCTGCCGGCCTCGAAGCACAGAAGGCGCCGCTGTTCATTCCGCACAAATCGGTGGTGAATCTTGGCCTCGAGGTCCCCGACCTGCCCGAGGATCCGCAGATCGAAGCGAGCATCCGCGCCGCCTGGAAAGGCCGTCTGCTGGCGTGGGACCCGGTCAAGCAAAGCGCCGCCTGGACGCAGGAATACGTCTCTGCAGGCAACGGCGGCACGCTCGCCACAGCCGGAAACCTCGTCTTCCAGGGCACCGCAGACGGACGCGCGGTGGCCTACAGCGCCGACAAGGGCGAAAAGCTCTGGGAGATGGCGGTCAACTCCGGCGCGATGGCGGGGCCGGTCACCTACACGGTCGACGGCGAGCAGTACGTCGCCTTCATGGTCGGCTGGGGTGGCGCCTTCACCCACATTGCGGGGCCGCTGTCGCTGTCCGCACAGGTCCAGCCCGAGGCACGCGTGACCGTTTTCAAGCTCGGCGCCAAGAGCACGCTGCCGCCGCCCAAGGCCGCGCCGCGCAAGGTCCCGCAGCCGCCGGAACTGACCGCGAGCGCCGCCCAGATCGCGCAGGCAAGGACGATGTACAACGGGCTATGCGGGAGTTGCCACGGACTCAACGCGGTCAGCGGCGGTGTCGTCCCCGACCTGCGCTACCTCGGCAAGAGCAAGCACGCCCAGTTCAAGGGCGCCCTCGCCGGCTCACGGGCAAACCGCGGCATGCCGAACTTCAGCAGCATCCTGAGCGAAGCGCAAATGGAGTCGATCCAGCAATACGTCATCAAGCGCACGCTGGATCTGCGCACCCAGCTTGAAGCAACCCGGGATCAGACACCCCAGCGCCACGGAGACAACAAATGAAGAAGCCCGCCCTGCGCCTCATCGCCCTCACCGCCGCCCTGGCCTGCGCGGGCGCGACTCACGCCGCGACCGCCCCCGAT
Organism: Thauera sp.; assembly: GCA_023150215.1. Taxonomy (GTDB): domain Bacteria; phylum Pseudomonadota; class Gammaproteobacteria; order Burkholderiales; family Rhodocyclaceae; genus Thauera. Next base: position 15,185 of record JAKLLJ010000040.1, read on the forward strand.
CCCGGCGACTACACCGGCTTGCCGGCAGGCACGGACCTGTTCCTGATGTACGGTTACCACACCACCGCCGACGACGTTTACGCTGACGGCAAAAAGGTGGTCGACAAGCTCGGCCTCAAGCTCGATCTCGGCCTGTTGCGTTACGTCCATTTCACCAAGTGGGGCGA
>JAKLLJ010000410.1 GCA_023150215.1 Thauera sp.
GTCGGCGGCGGTCTCGGGGCGGATGGCGATGGGTGCGCTCACGGGGCGATGATCCATCGACGTTCAGGGAGACGCCGGCGCGCCTTAGCCCACCAGGGGCTCGCCGCCGCAATCCGTGCCGCCGCGCAGCGAACCCTTCTCCTGATACATGCGCTGGTCGGCGGCGTGCAGCAGGCTGTCGATATCGTCCCCATCATCGGGGAAGGCCGCCACGCCGATGCTCGCGCTAAGGGGAAAGGTCTGCCCCTCGAAGTGCAGGGGCGGCGCGATCTCCTTCTGGATGCGCTCGACGATCGCCTGCCCGCCCTCGGGCATATCCACCGGCGAGAGGATGATGCCGAACTCGTCGCCGCCCAGGCGGGCCACCGTGTCGCTGTTCCGGGCGCAGGCCTTGAGCCGGTTGGCCATCTCCTTGATCGCCGCGTCGCCCACCCGGTGGCCGAAGCAATCGTTGAGGCGCTTCAGCCCGTCCATGTCGATCATCAGCACGCCGGCGTGGCGCTTCTCGCGCTGGTGCCGCGCCAGCACGCTGCGCAGCCGGTCGATGTAGAGGGCCCGGTTGGCGAGCCCCGTCATCGCGTCGTGGGTGGCCCGGTAGAACAGTTCGTCCTGGTTGTACTTGGACGAGAAATACATCGCCGCGGCGATCAGCTCGGAAAGCAGCCCCAGCACCTGCAGGTCCTCGTCGTCGAAATGATCGGGG
>JAKLLJ010000411.1 GCA_023150215.1 Thauera sp.
GAGTGGGCGCCGTACGAGAGGCCCACCGAGGCCGAGGCGCGCGAGATCTCTTCCATCGCCACGATGTGGGCGAGGTAGCCCATATCGGTGCCGCCGTACTCCTCGCTCACCGTCATGCCATGCACGCCGAGGTCGCCGAGCTTCTTCCACAGGTCGGCGGGGAACTCGTTCGCGCGGTCGATCTCGGCCGCGCGCGGCGCGATCTCCGCGGCGCAGAACGACTGCAGCGTGTCGCGCAGCGCGTCGATGGTCTCGCCAAGGTTGAAGTTCAGGCTGGGCACGTTCATGGGGTGTCTCCTTCTCGAGGTTGTCCTGGCGCTGCGGGCTCGCTGCGCAAATCCATTATGGACGGCGCATGCCCGGGGATGGCTGCAGATTAGCCGGGCGCGGAGGACCGCGAGTGCCATCATGGTTGCAATTCGTGCCACATGACTTAGGATTTCGGCACATGAAGATCCTCACCCCCTCACCCGCCGAACTGACACTGGGCAGCGCAGCCACGCCGATCGCCTTCATTCGTGCGATCGTCACCGGGTACCGCTGCCGGGGTATGGATCCCGCCAGCGCACTCGCCCAGGCACAGATTCCGCCAGCGCTGCTCGATGAAGCCGATGCGCGCGTCACCGCAGCGCAGATGGAGGTGATGTCGGGCGTGGCGATGCAGGAGCTCGACGACGAGACCCTCGGCTGGTTCTCACG
>JAKLLJ010000412.1 GCA_023150215.1 Thauera sp.
GGGTTCGTTTGCCATGTTCCCGTCGTTTCGCCCTTGGGACGCCTCCGGCCAGGCGACCGGTCGTGCCTGCGTCCCTTTTCTAGAACTTCAAGCCACCCTCGCGCGCCCCGTCGGCCAGCGCCTTGACGCGGCCGTGATACCGGTATCCGCCTCGATCAAAAACGACCCGCTCGACGCCCTTCGCACGGGCCGCCGCCGCCAGCGCCGTTCCGACCGCCTTGGCCGCATCCGTGTTTCCGCCATGTTTCACGCTGGCGCGAACCTCTTTCATCATGCTGTTGGCCGCGCACAGCGTCCGACCCGACTCGTCGTCGATCAACTGCGCATAAATCTGCTTGAGGCTGCGGAACACCGACAACCGCGGACAACTCGCGTCGCCGCGGATTCGCGCTCGAATCCGACGCCTGCGCCGATCACGCAGCATTCGTTTGACCAACAATTGCTTCATGGCTCAACTCACACCATCGCTCGGCATCAACCGCCGGCGCTGCCGGCGAATGCCTTGCCCTGCTTGCGGCGAATCTGCTCGCCCTGGTACCGGATTCCCTTGCCCTGATACGGCTCCGGCGGCCGTGAATCCTTGATCGACCGCGCAAACTGCCCCACCACCTGCTTGTCGACCCCCACGACCGAGAACTTCGCCGGAACTTCGTTGCCCTTCGTCGCCGGCACGTCGATATTCACTTTGACGCCC
>JAKLLJ010000413.1 GCA_023150215.1 Thauera sp.
ATCACCGCCAGCCCCGCCCGGGGCCGCCGGCAGGCGATGAGGAGGCCGCCGCGCTCGGTGTAGCGGACCGCGTTGGCGATCAGGTTGCGCAGCACGAGTTCGAGCAGCCCGGGGTCGGTGTGGCAGATCGCCGGAGTGTCCCGCAACCGGAACACCAGCTGTTTCTGCTCGGCCTGGGGGGCGAACTCGGCCTCCAGCTTCCGGAGCATCGGCAGGAGCGGGAAGGGCTGCGGGTTGGCCTCGATCACGCCGGCCTCCAGCCGGGAGAAGTCGAGCAGGGTGTTCAGCATCTCGCCGGAGGCTCGGGCGGCGCCCTCCATGTGGGTCAGCAGATCGGTCTGCGCCTCGTCCAGCCGGGTGCGCCGGAGCGAGGCGATGAACAGGCCCAGCGCGTGCAGCGGCTGGCGCAGGTCGTGGCTGGCCGCCGCCAGGAAGACCGATTTGGCGCGGTTTGCTTCTTCGGCGCGCAGGGTTTCGGCGCGCAGCTGTTCGACGAGTTCGAGGTTCTCGAAGCGCAGGAGGATCGACCGGCGGGCGACCAGCGAGTAGTTGCGGGCAAACACCGTGAGCACCAGCAGATACAGCGGGATGCCAATCCACAGCCACAGATACTGCGCACTTCCGGCGATGAGCACGTAGGCCCACACGGGCAGGATGGCGGGGAAGAGGAAGCCGATGGCGACGGGCAG
>JAKLLJ010000414.1 GCA_023150215.1 Thauera sp.
TTGATATATCGGCTGCGTGGGTTGTGTGCTTACCCAGGCTGGGGGTTCGCGGCTGCCGCCGCTCCTACAGGGGCGGGGGGGGGTGTGTAGGAGCGCCGGAAGGCGCGAACGCGGCGCTCGTCGCCGGCGGCGGCGTCGACGGTCCGGCGGCAGCGTTCGCGGCTGCCGCCGCTCTTACTGCACTGCGGCGGCGTGGGCTTCGGCGGTCAGCCACGCGCGAAAGCGGGTGAGGGCCGGTTGTTCGGCTTTGCCGCCGGGCACGATCAGGTAGTACGCGCGCGTGCTCGGGAAGCTGCGCAGGCAGGGGCTGATCAGGCGGCCGGCGGCGAGTTCCTGCTGGATCAGGAAGGGCGGGATGAGCGCCACGCCCATGCGCTCGATCGCCGCCTGGGCGAGCATCGAGAACAGCTCCAGGCGCATGCCGCCCATGTCGTTGGTGGCGCGTACGCCGGCCGAGGCGAACCACTGCCGCCAGGCGTAGGGGCGGGTGGTCTGCTGCAGCAGCGGCAGGGCGGCGACCTCGTCCGGGCTCATCTGGGCGTGCACGCCGGCAAGCTCGGGGCTGCACACCGGCACCGGGTACTCGCGCATCAGGAAGTGGGCCTCGGTGCCGGGCCAGCCGGCGTCGCCAAAGTAGATCGCAGCGTCGAACTCGGTCTGGTC
>JAKLLJ010000415.1 GCA_023150215.1 Thauera sp.
GCCCGAGCACGGCCGCAGGCAGGAAGCCGATGAACAGCAGTCCCACGAAGCGCTGCGCGCTCGGCTCGGTGCCGAGCCCGCGCGCGACCTTGATCAGGCGCTCGCGGTAGTCCCAGCACACGGCAAGGATGGCGGCGAGCTGGATGACGATCTTGAACACCTTGCTGGTGTCGTCGTTGTAGCCGAGCAGATCGCCAATGATGATGAGGTGGCCGGTGGAGGACACCGGCAGGAATTCGGTCAGGCCTTCGACGAGGCCGAGGACGAGCGCGACGAGGAGAAGGGAGGTGTCCATGCGGCCGGGATGCGGATTCGAGAGGGAGGGCGGATTATAGCCGGCGGAATGTTGCGTCGCGGGGGCGATCTGTCGCGGAGGCGGGGGCGTGTACGGCGCGTGCCGTCCGGGCGGCCGTGGCGGTCATCGAAAAGGTTCGCGCCTTCCGGCGCGCCTGCATTGCGACGGGGGCGGTTCGCGGCTTCCGCCGCTCCTACATTGCGACGGGGGCGGTTCGCGGCTTCCGCCGCTCCTACATTGCGACGGGGGCGGTTCGTGGCTTCCGCCGCTCCTACATTGCGACGGGGGCGGTTCGTGGCTTGCGCCGCGCCTGCATTGCGATGGGTTTCTGTAGGAGCGGCGGAAGCCGCGAACTTTTCTCCGCCGG
>JAKLLJ010000416.1 GCA_023150215.1 Thauera sp.
GGTGCGGCTTTCCAGGCATGCCCGTACACCACTTCGACGGTGGCCGGCAGGCGGCCGTCGCGGCGCAGTTGCTCGTAGTTGGCGCGCAGCTTCTGCCAGTGCCCCTTGCCGACGAGGCCCCGCGGGCGGGTGGTGGCCGCGTTGGCCGAGCCGCTGGTGCGCAGGTCGTGGAGGAGGTCGTCGAGGGAGGTGTAGGTGACGGTGAGCATCTCCATGTCCATCACCGGGTCGGAGAAGCCGGCGCCGACGAGGGCGTCGCCCAGGTCGTGCATGTCGATGAAGCGGTGCAGGTGCTCGGCGTCGGAGGGCGGCAGGGCGGCGCGGAGCTCTTTCAGGGTGTCGGGGCCGAGGGTGGAGAACATCAGCATGCCGCCGACTTCGAGCACCCGGTGGATCTCCTTGAGCGCCGGCAGCGGGTCGTGCAGCCACTGGAGCATGAGGTTGGACCAGGCGAAGGAGACGCTCCCGCGGGCCAGCGGCAGGGCCGCGGCGTCGGCGCAGATGAAGTCGGGCTCGGCGGGCTTGCCGAAGCGCAGCAGGCGCTTGAGGAGGCTGGTGTCACCGCGGGCCTGGGCCAGCATGGCGTGGGCGCTGTCGATGGCGACGCGCGGCACGCCCGGGTAGCGCTGGGCGAAGGCGGGCAGGTCGGCGCC
>JAKLLJ010000417.1 GCA_023150215.1 Thauera sp.
CGACCGACGACGTCATCGGCGGCAACCTGCTCAAACCCCTGCGCGAGCGCACGGCCAGCCACTGGCGCGCGGCCGCGAAACAGGCCCAGTTGCGCGGCGACGTCGCTGTCGCGCTGCAGTGCTGGCTGCAGGTGCGCCAGGTGCAGCCGCGTGCGCTGGACGTCCAGTTCCACATCGCCTGCTGCCACGCCCTGCTCGATGAGCCCGGGCGCGCGTGTGTGATGCTGTACGCGCTGGCCGAGCACCCCGATACGCCAGCACCGCTGCGCGAACGGGCCGAGCGCCTGGCCCAGGCACTCGAGCCGGACGCGCTGGCCAGCGGGCCGGGTTCGCTGGCCAGCTCGGGCGCCTGAGCACCCGCTGCCGGCAACGCGCGTGACGGCGCGGCGCCCCGGGCCGTGTCAGACTGCCGTCCTTGCGCTCGTTTGCGCTCGACTGCGCTCCCGTGCGCGCCACTCGGCGGCATCCGGCATCGGCCGCCGGCGGCCCGCCGGCGCCTGCCACGCCACTGACCGGTCCCCCCACATCGCCCCATGTCGGCCCCCGCCTCACCCCCACCGTCGCGTTCGTTCCGGGCCGAAGCGGCCTATCCATTGCTGTTCGTGCTGCTGTGGAGCACCGGCTTCATCGGCGCCAAGTTCGGGCTGCC
>JAKLLJ010000418.1 GCA_023150215.1 Thauera sp.
CACCGTTGGGGCCGAGCAGGGCGAAGATCTCGCCGCGGCGGATGTCGAGGTCGACGCCCTTTAGCGCGGCGAAGCCGGAAGCGTAGGTCTTGGACAGACCGGAAATCGAGATGATGGCGGACATCGCGTCAACATAGCAGATCGCCCCCGGCCTCGGCGGCAGCGGGGTGGTCGCATGCACGACGGTCTCGAGCAGTCCCCTTTTTCGAGAGCGCGGGAGAGGTTCGCGGCTGCCGCCGCTCCACAGAGACCACAACATCACAGCGGTTCAATGGCTCGAGTTGCCCCGTTGTTCGCGGCTGCCGCCGCTCCTACAGAGACCGCAACATCACAGCGGTTCAATGGCTCGACTTGCGGCTTCGTTCGCGGCTGCCGCCGCTCCTGCAGAGACCGCAACGCTTGGGGGGTCGTAGGAGCGGCGGCAGCCGCGAACCTCCACCACCGTCCCGATCCGACCTCCACCGCATCCTGCCAGCCGGACACCAACGCCCGCGCGCCCCGCCGCCCGGCGGCGCGCGGACGCCAGCGGTCGGCGGGGCTTCCGGAGTGCCCGAACTGAGGCATACACTGCCATATCGCGCTTCCCCCGACTCGTCCGCCGCGGCCCGCGGCAACTCACCCGGAGCCGCCTCTCCATGCTTCGTCGCCT
>JAKLLJ010000419.1 GCA_023150215.1 Thauera sp.
CAGCATGAAGACGATGATGGTTTCGATGCCGGTCGAGTCGCTAAATTCGCGGCATGCGTGAAAAACCAACAATCATCCGGAACGAGATCGACTGGATGGAGACGTTGAAATGTGGTCTTTGTTGATGACTGTATTCATTGCGGGTGTCGTCGCGCCGATCGCCGGGATCATGGTGCTCGCATTTTTCGGAAAACTCGGATGGCCCTTATTGGGCGTGATTGCCGCCGTCGTCGTGGGCTTGGGTATCATCAACCATCGAATCAAGAAACTGTGACCTTGCGGCCAGCCGCTTACCCCCGGGAGTCGGGGACGCGAAAGTCAGGGACGTATCCCAACTGCACCCGCGTCGGCCGCAGCACCGCCCTGTTCGCGGCTGCCGCCGCTCCTACATGAACCGGTGCGGGTCGGAGTCTGTGCATGGAATCGGGGCCGCAGCGCTTCCTGTAGGAGGCCGGCAGGCGCGAACGCAACGCCGGGGAAAAATCGGGGACGTACCCCGTCTACAAGATCACGTAACGCCCCCTTCCTCGCCGAAGATCGAAAGAATGTCCTGCCGTTCTCCGAGCAAGCGCACCACGTCGATGCAATCGGCGCGCTCGAAATAGAACCAGATCAGCGGGAAAGCCGCCACTCGCCAACTGCGCAG
>JAKLLJ010000041.1:0-8461 GCA_023150215.1 Thauera sp.
AGACCCGCGAAGTGGCCGAAGAAGATCATGATGATACCGACGTGGAACAGGTTGCTCGCCAGCATCATGCCCTGCTTCGACAGCAGCTGCGACGAATCGGTTTTCCAGGTGTACTGCTCGTTGTCGTAACGGATCCAGGAGCCGATCACGAACACGGTCAGTGCGATGTAGGGATAGACCCCGAAAACAAGGTTGTTCAGAGAAATCATCGTCTTCTCCTCAGGCGGCCAGACGGGCCAGCGAGCTATGATTTTCGATTACGCGAACGAGCGCCGCATACGGGCTCTCCGCCTTTTCCAGGTTGGTCGCGAGCACGTTGAACACCTTCACCGCGTCGGTCAGGAAAACGCGCGCCTCGGTCTCATCGAGCAGCGCAACGAACTCCATCATCATCGGCAGGTAGTCAGGGATCTCGCGCTCGTCATGCTGCAACCCGTAGGATTTGTAGAACTCGGACAAATCGATGAGCGCGGGACCACGGTTCTTGTCGTCACCAAACACGTGGTGTGTCAGGTGCAGGCTGTGCTCGGGGGTGAGGTCGAAGGTCTTGACGTACCGACCTTCGAGTTCGGTCTGGTCCTGAGCCAGCATCCAGTCGATGAAACCGGCAATGCTGTCGTGCTCAGCCTCGGAGAACACCTTGTCGGTGTCCACCGAGCGCACCAGACCTTGAGCCCCGCCCTGGCCGGCGACCGCTGAACGCAAGTCGCCGACGATCTCGCCGCCCGGATAATCGAGCAGCACGGCAAGCAGCTTGTAGGTCTGCATGGTTTTGGCCTCCTCAGTAGCGTTCGCCAGCGACGTCGTGCATATCGTCGGCATGGGGCGCGAGCTTGCGCGGTTCCATCGATTCCTGGCGGCGCTCGGGGAACAGCGAGTTCGGCGAGATACCCACCGACGACGCGTTGCCGAAGCTGAAGCCGGCCTGGCCCTGGAAGCCGTGGTAATCCTCGAGGCGCATCTCTTCCTTGGAGGTCGGAATCACGAAGCGGTCCTCGTAGTTCGCGATCGCCAGGTAGCGATACATCTCCTTGGCCATGTCCTCGGTCATGCCCACGGCGTCGAGTGCGCGCATGTCGGCCTTGCCCTCGACGTGCACCGAGCGCTGGTAGGAGCGCATCGCGATCATGCGGTTGAGCGCATCGATGATCGGCTGCTCCTTGCCAGCGGTCATCAGGTTGGCGAGGTACTTGACCGGCAGACGCATCGCGGACGCCTTCGGGATCACGCCGTCGGCCTCGGTCGGCAGCGCCTTCTGGTCGATCTGCGACTGCACCGGCGAAAGCGGCGGCACGTACCAGATCATCGGCAGCGTGCGGTACTCAGGGTGCAGCGGGAAGGCGATCTTCCACTGCACGGCCATCTTGTAGATCGGCGACTTCTGCGCGGCGAGGATCCAGTCGTCGGTGATACCGTCCTTCTTCGCCTGCTCGATCACGGCCGGGTCGAAGGGATCGACGAACATGTCCAGGTGCTCCTTGTACAGATCCTGGACATTGTCGGCGCTGGCCGCGGCCGAGATCTTGTCGGCGTCGTACAGAATGATGCCGTTGTAGCGAATGCGACCGACACAGGACTCGGAGCAGACGGTCGGCATGCCGTTCTCGACGCGCGGATAGCAACCCACGCACTTCTCGGCCTTCGACGACTCCCAGTTGAAGAACACTTTCTTGTACGGGCAGCCCGAGATGCACATCCGCCAGCCGCGGCAACGGTCCTGGTCGGCGAGCACGATGCCGTCTTCCTCGCGCTTGTACAGTGCGCCGGACGGGCAGGAGGCCACACACGCCGGGTTCATGCAGTGGTTGCAGATCCGAGGCAGGTACATGTGGAAGGTGTTTTCGAACTGCTTGTACATTTCCTTCTCCATGTTGGAGAAGTTCTTGTCACGAGCACGGGAGGCGAACTCGCCGGCGAGGTCGTCTTCCCAGTTCGGGCCCCAGGTGATCTTGTCCATCTTCTCGCCGGTGATCTGCGACACCGGACGCGCGGTCGGCGCGGCCTCGGACAGCGGCGCGTTCTGCAGACGGGCGTAGTCGTAGGTGAAGGGCTCGTAGTAGTCGTCGATCTCGGGCAGGTTCGGGTTGGAGAAGATCTGCACGATCTTCTTCAGGCGACCGCCGGCCTTGAGCTCGAGCTTGCCGTTGAGCTTGGTCCAGCCGCCCTTCCACTTCTCCTGGTTCTCCCATTCCTTCGGGTAGCCGATGCCGGGCTTGGACTCGACGTTGTTGAACCAGGCGTACTCGACGCCCTTGCGGTTGGTCCACACGTTCTTGCAGGTCACCGAGCAGGTGTGGCAACCGATGCACTTGTCGAGGTTGAACACCATCGCGAATTGCGCGCGGATTTTCATGTGTTTCTCCTGAATGTCTGGTCTCGAGCCGGCGCTTACTTCTTGCCGATGCCCACGGGGTTGCGCTGGGCTTCGCGTTCGGGCGTGAGCGGGCGCTCCAGCCAGTCGATGTCCTGATCCTCGATCTTGTGGATCACCACAACCTCGTCACGCTGGCAGCCCACGGTGCCGTAGTAGTTGAAGCTGTAGGCCAGTTGCGCATAGCCGCCAACCATGTTGGTCGGCTTGACGATGACGCGGGTGACCGAGTTGAGGATGCCGCCACGCTTGCCGGTGCTGTTCGAGCCGGGAACGTTCACGTTCTTTTCCTGGGCGTGATACATGATCGCCATGCCACGCGGGATGCGCTGCGACACCACCGCACGCGCCACCGTGGCGCCGTTCGCGTTGATCGCCTCGACCCAGTCGTTGTCGCGGATGCCGATGCTGGCGGCCTCTTCCTCGGACAGCCAGACGTATGGGCCGCCGCGGAACAGGTTGAGCATGCGCAGGTTGTCCTGGTAGCTGGAGTGGATGCCCCATTTCGAGTGCGGGGTGATCCACGACAGGGTCAGGTGCGGCTTGCTGCGGACACTGGCAGGCACGTTCTCGTGCGCCTTCAGGTCGACCGGCGGCTTGTAGGCGCAGAAGCCTTCGCCGAAGTCGAGGAACCACTCGTGGTCCTGGTAGAAGTGCGCGCGACCGGTCAGGGTGCGGAACGGGATGTGCTCGTGGATGTTGGTGTAGCCCGCGGTGTAGGACACGGTCTCCGACTCGATGCCGGACCAGGTGGGCGCGGTGATGATCTTGCGCGGCTGGGCGACGATGTCGCGGAAGGTGATCTTGTCCTCGTGACGGCCGGCGTACAGGTGATGGTGGTCGATGCCGGTCTTCTTCGACAGCGCGCTCCACGACTTGTGCGCCACCTCGCCGTTGGTCTCGGGCGCCATGCGCATGACCGAGTCGCAGACGTAGATGTCTTCCTCGAGCGACGGCATGCCCTTCGAAACACCTTCGACCTGCACCGGGTAGTTGCACTTCTTGAGCTCTTCGTACTCCTGGGTGGTATCCCAGTCGATGCCCTTGACGTCGTCGGCCTTGGCCTTTGCGAACTGGTAGGAACAGATGACCGGGCCGGACGCGAAGAGAAACGGGTTCTGCCGCTCCTGTTTTCGGATCGCGTTGTAGCTCTTGGCTTCGAGGATCAGCCCCTGCAGCCCGAACTTGTCCTGCAGCTCCTGGTGCCACTGCTTGCGCAGGTTCGCGGGGACGATGATGAGGACCTTCCGCCGCCGTTCGGCCCAGCGCTGCGAGATGACCAATCCAGCTTCGATGGTCTTACCCAGACCGACCTCGTCGGCGAGGATCACCCCGCGTGAAAGGGGGTTTCGGCAAGCAAAGAGCGCAGCCTCCACCTGATGGGGATTCAGATCGACTTGCGAATCGACCAAGGTCGAAGCCAGCGACTCCACGGAGTCGCCTGCTGCACGCCTGGTCAGCAGCCAGGCGTAGTACTGGCTCTGATGCGGCGTCAGAAGCTGCTGTGTTGTCAACGGCGATCCTCCGCTTGTTCTTCCCCGGAGCGTGATTCGGCTGCTGGCTTGATCCGTGCTCACTCGGCCTCCGGTTTCTTCTTGTTGATGCGCTCGGCGATCCAGCGATCCAGATCCGAGCGGCGAAAGCGCCAGGTGCCTCCAAGTTTGAACGCCGGGATCTCTCCTTTCTGGGCAAGGCGATAGACCGTCCGTTTCCCGGCTTTGAGGTAGGCCGCGACCTCCTCCAGCGTGAGGATCTCACTCTCGATTTCACTCATCTGGAAATCATCCGGTTTGGTCTTTCGTGATTTTGGATTGCCAAGTTTGGCCAATTCTACCAATAGGTGGTGCGCGTCAGCCAAGAAGAAATCCACGATGCATGGCGAGACACTCCGACCGATGTGACCAATAAATCCGGTCAAGCCTGAGTTCCCATTCCCCGCGGCGCGAGGTGAGCGCGTGGCACAGCATCTGTCCATCCGCTTCAACCGGGAAGGGCACGATGGGACACAGTAACTGCCGCACATCCGCGTTGCCTGCGCTTGCCGTCATTTTGGCTGTGCTGTTCTCGGCGCTGCAGCCTGCTGTCGCCGCCGATGGCCTCGCCTCGGAGCGCGAGCATCTCGCCGCGCTCGCCCGCCAACTCAACCTGATCGACCGCCTCGCCGAGCACGCCGCCAATACCGCTCCGCAGGAACGCGACCGCTACCACTTCGACTACGTCCGACTGCACGCAGACCTGCAGCGCGTTCGCGCTGGCCTGCAGGACTACCTCGTGCCCCGGCGTGCCCAGCCGCGCGATCCTGTCCCGCTGGCCGGCGATTACGTCCGCAGAGACCGTGCCAACGACGAGGAGCCATCGCCGTGACCCCCTCTGCCGATCAGGTCGCCGCCTTCCAGGCCACCGGCGGCTTTGCGCCTTCGGCCGTCTCTGCCGTGGTGCTCGCTTTCGTGTTCGCCGTGTTGCTGCTGTGGGGCGTGTGGGCGATGCGTACCGCCTACGTCGGCTGGGCGGAACACCGCCTGACCGAACGGCAGTTCCTCGGCGTCATCGTGCGTTTTGTCGCGATGTACCTGGTACTGAGCTTCTTCCTCCTGTCCTGACCACCATGAAAGGGTGTATCGCCATGAACGCTTCGAATACCCATCGCGCGCCTGCTCGCACCACCGCGCGCCCATCCGTGCGCATCACCACCGTACTTGCGCCACTGGGCATCGCGGCCACGCCGTCCGCCTCCTGGGCGGCCCTGCCAACCATGGAGGACCCTTCGCGCGGTGCCGGCACCGGCATCATGCAGACGATCCAGAACTACGGCTACGACATCGTTCTACTGGTCGCGCTGCTCGTGGTCGCCTCGATGTTCGTCGGTGTCTCCTATCACGCCTACACACGCTACTCGGAGATCCACACCGGCCGCGCCACCTGGGGCCAGTTTGGCCTGTCGGTCGCCGTGGGCGCGCTCCTGTTGGTGGTTGGCATCTGGCTGCTCACCAAGGCTACCGGCGTGCTGTGAGGGCGCCAAGCGATGGCCCTCCCTTCGGAGACTCCGCGCGACACGCTGGTGACCTTCCTGCCGCACCGGCTGAATCGCCAGCCGGTGGTCGTGCGCGGGCTGACGGCCGACGAGTTGTGGATCTGCGCCGGCCTGTCCGGTGCAGCCGGGTTTGTGCTCGGCCTGCCGCTGGCCTGGCTCACGCACAGCATCGCCATGGTGCCCACGCTGATCGTCGCCGGCATTGCGCTGGGCGTCTTTGTCGGCGGCGGCTTCCTGCGCGCGCAGAAGCGCGGCCGGCCCGACACCTGGCTGTACCGGCAGCTCCAATGGCGGTTGGCCCTGCGGCATCCGGCGCTGGCGGCGCTCCTGGGCGGGCAGCGCCTCATCACCCGCTCGGGCTACTGGACTACCCGGCGCAACACCGATCGAGGGGCGCCATGAGCCGTTTCAAGAACGAGGTTGCGCACCTGCAGGCGCACGTGAAGACGTTGCGTCTGGGGGCCGGCGCGCTGTTCGTGGTGGCGCTGCTGCTCGGCTTCGGTTGGTGGAGTGCGCCGAAGAGTCTCACCATCCATGTGCCACCGGACCTGCGCTCGGGCAGCACGCGCAAGTGGTGGGACGTGCCGCCCGAGAGTGTGTATGCCTTCTCGTTCTACATCTGGCAGCAGGTGCAGCGCTGGCCCACGAACGGCGAAGAAGACTATCCACGCAACCTGCGCGCGCTGTCGGCCTACCTGACGCCGAGCTGCCGGGCCTTTCTGCAACAGGACTACGAGTACCGGCGCGCCAGTGGCGAGCTGCGTCAGCGCGTGCGCGGCATCTACGAGATTCCCGGCCGCGGCTACGGCGATGATCCGGCCACGCGCGTCAAGGTGGTTTCCGACCGCGATTGGATCGTCACGCTCGACGTGAGCGCGGACGAATACTACGGCTCCGAGCAGGTCAAGCGCGCCCTGGTGCGCTACCCCATCAAGGTCGTCCGGCTGGACATCGACCCCGAGCGCAACCCCTTTGGCCTGGCGCTGGACTGCTACGCCAGCGCGCCCCAGCGCATCGAAACGCCGCCGACGCCGACCCAGGCCGGCGCGCCCGCCAACGCCTCCGGCCACCTGCAGGGAGACTCCCCATGAAGCCCGTTGCCTTGTCGGCCCTGGCCGGCGTCCTGCTGATCCTCGGTTTCGTGCCGGCCAGCCAGGCCGTGGAAATCCTGCGTTGGGAGCGCCTGCCCCTGCCGGTGCCGCTGGTGGTCGGCCAGGAGCGCGTGGTCTTCATCGACCGCAATGTGCGCGTCGGCGTGCCGGCCAGCGTCGGCGATCACCTGCGCGTGCAGAGTGCCGGCGGCGCGATCTACCTGCGGGCGAGCGAGCCGATTCCGCCCACGCGGCTGCAACTGCAGGACGTGGAATCCGGCGCGCTGATCCTGCTCGACATCGCCGCCGAGCCGGCGAAGGACGGTCAGGCGCCGCTGGAGCCGGTGCGCATCGTGGAAGCGGAAGCCCCCGCGAAGCGCTACGGCGGCGGTGCGGCAAGCGGCGCGGACGAGCAGGCCGACGCGCCCGCAGACAAATCCGTTCCCCGGCGCGAGACGCCGGTACCGGTCGTGCTGACGCGCCATGCCGCACAGAACCTGTACGCGCCGCTGCGCACCGTCGAGCCGGTCGCCGGCATCGGGCGCGTGAACCTGCGCCGTGGCCTCGCACTGGACACCTTGCTGCCGACGCTGCCGGTGCACGCGTGGGCATTGGCCGCGTGGCGCCTGGAAGACCAGTGAGTGACGGCCGTGCGACTCACCAACACCGCCGCGCGCTGGCTCGACCTCGACCCGCGCGCCCTGCAGGGGAACTTCGTGGCGGCGACCTTCCAGCATCCGAACCTGGGGCCGGCCGGCACCCCGTCCGACACCACGGTGCTCTCCCTGGTCACGCGCGGCCACGGCCTGGCCGAGTCGCTGCTGCCGGCGCTGAGCCCGATCGATGCCACCGTGAACCTGCTGCCGGCCGCCGCGGCGGGCTCCACCGGAGGAGCGCGCGATGAAGAGTAATCCGCTGCTCAAGTGGCTGCTGATCCCGATGGCGCTGCTGCTGGTGTTCGTCGGCGTCAAACTGTTCTCCGGCGCCCCCGGCGGCCAGCCCGCCCCCAAGGGCGCGGCCAGTACGCTCACGCCCGAGGAGATGAAAGCCCTGGGCATCGCAGGCGACACGCCGCGCGATACCGTCGCCACGCTGGTGGCCCAGGTGAAGCAGTTGCGCACCGAGCTGCAGAGCGCGCTCGGCGACAACAAGCAGCACAAGGCCGAGAACGAGCGCCTGCGTGCCCGGGAAAGCGCGATCGACCAACGCATCCAGAGCGCGCTGGAAGGCGAACGCAGCCGCCTGGAGCAGGAGCGCAATCAGGTGGCCAGCGACAGGCAGCAGACCCAGGGGCTGCTGCAGGATCTGCAGCGGCAACTGGACGGCCTTTCCGGCAAGGGTGGCCGGTCCGATCTGCCCGTCGGGCTGGGGCTGGAAGAGGGTGACGGCCAGCGCTTCAACCGCGGCGTCGGTGGCACGCAGTGGGTCGAGCCCGACGATGCCAAGGTCGACGCCAAGAACGCCAGCAAGGAGCCGAGCTTTCCCCTGAGCTTCGGGCCGGCCCAGAAAAGCCTGTCGGCCGCAGTGGAATCCGTCGCCGACGTCGGCAGCCGCGCGGTGGGCGCATCCACGAAGGCGGTCTACACCGTGCCGTCGAACTCGACGCTCATGGGGTCGATTGCCATGACGGCGCTGATCGGGCGCGTGCCGATCGACGGAACCGTCAACGACCCGTACCCGTTCAAGGTGTTGATCGGCCTGGACAACCTCACGGCCAACGGCATCGACATCCCCGACGTGGCCGGCGCCGTGGTCAGCGGCACGGCCTCGGGCGACTGGACGCTCTCGTGCGTGCGCGGGCAAATCCGCTCGGTCACGTTCGTGTTCCACGACGGCACCATCCGCACGGTGCCCGAGGACGACGGCCGCCGCAGCCAGCACAGCACCAGCCTGCAGGACGGCCTGGGGTGGATCAGCGACCCCTACGGCATCCCCTGCGTCTCGGGCGAGCGGCGCAGCAATGCCCAG
>JAKLLJ010000041.1:8471-15170 GCA_023150215.1 Thauera sp.
CAGCCAGGCGCTCATCACCGCGGCCGGCGCGGGCGCCGCTTCGCTCATCAAGTCCGACAACGGCAGCGTGGCCGTGGTCGCCAACAGCAACGGCTCGCTGGGCACCGTCGGCATCAGCGGCAACGAAGCGATGGGCCGCATCCTCGCGGGCGGCGTGCGCGACATGGCCGATTGGGTCAACAAGCTCTACGGCCAGGCCTTCGCGGCGGTCTACGTGCAGCCCGGCGCCAGGGTGGCCGTGCATCTGGAGCAGCCGCTCGACATCGACTACGACGCCAAGGGGCGTCGGGTCCACCACCGCACCGGAGAAACCCATGCCTCGGATCTGGATTGACGCGGCCGCCGTGCTGCTGGCGGCCACCCTGCTCGGCGGCTGCGCCACCAGCAAGGAGAAGCTGCTGCCGCACGGCGACAACACCATGCTCGACATCTGGCATCAGGAGACCGGCGGCAGCGCGGGCGGCGGCCAGGCCGCCCGGCAACTGCTCGATGCGCGCCAGGGCCTGCGCCGGCCGCTGGTCGAGGCCGATGTACAGGCGGCGCCCGGCGTGCAGGCGCGCTACACCCGAACCGCGCAGAACGAGATTTACCGCCAGTTCCACCGCCTGCCGAACCCCGACCTGGTGATGTACGTGTTCCCGCACCTGGCGGGCACCGACCCGGTTCCGGTGCCCGGCTACAGCACGGTCTTCCCGCTCTACCAGCGCGTGCAGTACGCGATGCCGGGCGAGCGCGTGGAGGACTATTGATGGCCTGGTCGCTGCCGTGGTCACGCAAGCCCGACGCATCGCCTGTTGACGCCGCGGATACGACCGATGATGCCTGGGCACGGCACGTAACGGCCTTGGCGGCACAGGGTGTCGCCGAGCCGGGCAGCGCGCTCGGCCGGGGCCGGCGCAGACCGGCCACCCAGGCCGACCACGATGCGCTCTATGGCGTCGCGCCGTCGTTCGCGGACTTGCTGCCCTGGGTCGAGTACCTGCCCGACACCAAGTGCATGTTGCTGGAAGACGGCCAGTCGGTGGCGGCCTTCTTCGAGCTGGCGCCGGTCGGCACCGAGGGCCGCGAGATGGCCTGGCTATGGCAGGCGCGCGATGCGCTGGAGAACGCCCTGCAGGATTCCTTCGACGAGTTGGACGACAACCCCTGGGTGGTGCAGCTCTACGCCCAGGACGAGGCCGACTGGGACAACTATCGGCGCTCCCTGGCGAACTATCTGCAGCCGCGTGCACAGGGCAGCGCGTTCAGCGACTTCTACCTGCGCTTCTTCGCCCATCACCTGCGGGCCATCGCCAAGCCGGGTGGCCTGTTCGAGGACACCACGGTGACGCGCCTGCCGTGGCGCGGCCAAGTCCGGCGCGTGCGCATGGTGGTCTACCGCCGCACGTCCGCGGCCCAGACCTCGCGGCGCGGCCAGTCGCCCGAGCAGGCGCTGACCACGATCTGCGACCGCCTCGCCGGCGGGCTGGCCAATGCCGGCGTGAAAGCCCGGCGTCTCGGCGCGGCGGACATCCATGCCTGGCTCCTGCGTTGGTTCAACCCGAATCCGACCTTGCTCGGCGCCACTGCCGAAGATCGGGAACGCTTCTATGCGCTGAGCCGCTACCCGGAAGAGCGGGAGGAGGGCGAGATCGAACTCGCCAGCGGCACCGATTTCGCGCAGCGCCTGTTCTTCGGCCAGCCCCGCTCGGACGTGCCCAACGGCCTGTGGTTCTTCGACGGCATGCCGCATCGGGTGATCGTGATGGATCGCCTGCGCACGCCGCCCGTGACGGGCCATCTGACGGGCGAGACGCGCAAAGGCGGCGATGCCATGAACGCGCTGTTCGACCAGATGCCCGAGGACACGGTGATGTGCCTGACGCTGGTCGCCACACCCCAGGACGTGCTGGAGGCGCACCTCAACCACCTCGCCAGGAAGGCCGTCGGCGAGACCCTGGCCTCGGAGCAGACCCGGCAGGACGTGCAGCAGGCGCGCGGCCTGATCGGCAGCGCGCACAAGCTCTACCGCGGCGCGCTGGCCTTCTACCTGCGTGGCCGCGACCTGGCCCAGCTCGATGCGCGCGGCCTGCAGCTCGTCAACGTGATGCTCAACGCCGGCCTGCAACCGGTACGCGAAGAGGACGAGGTGGCGCCGCTGAACAGCTATCTACGCTGGCTGCCGTGCGTGTTCGATCCGGCGGCCGACAAGCGCCCATCACGTTCTTCAACCGCGGCGGCGGTCCGATCACCTTCGATCCGTTGAACCGCCTCGACCGGCAGATGAACGCGCATCTGTTCCTGTTCGGCCCCACGGGGTCGGGCAAGAGCGCGACGCTCAACAACATCCTGAATCAGGTGACGGCGATCTATCGGCCGCGCCTGTTCATCGTCGAGGCAGGCAACAGCTTCGGCCTGTTCGGTGACTTCGCGGCACGGTTGGGCCTCACCCTGCATCGGGTAAAGCTCGCGCCCGGCGCGGGCGTGAGTCTGGCGCCGTTCGCCGACGCCTGGCGCCTGGTCGATACGCCGAGCGAGGTACAGACACTGGACGCCGATGCGCTCGACGAAGACCAGACCGATGCCGGCAGGGCAGTGGAGGGCGACGAGCAGCGCGACGTGCTCGGCGAGCTGGAGATCACGGCACGGCTGATGATCACCGGCGGCGAGGACAAGGAAGAAGCGCGCCTGACCCGCGCCGACCGCAGCCTGATCCGCCAGTGCATTCTCGATGCGGCACAGTGCTGCGCAACGGAGAGGCGCACGGTGCTCACCCGCGATGTGCGCGACGCGCTGCGCGAGCGCGCCCGCGATGCCACGCTGCCCGAGGTGCGGCGCGCACGGCTGCTGGAGATGGCCGACGCCATGGAGATGTTCTGCCAGGGCGTGGACGGCGAGATGTTCGACCGGGCCGGCACGCCGTGGCCCGAGGCGGACATCACCATCGTGGACCTGGCCACCTTCGCGCGCGAGGGCTACAACGCCCAACTCTCGATTGCCTACATCTCGCTCATCAACACCGTCAACAACATCGCCGAGCGCGACCAGTTCCTGGGCCGTCCGATCATCAACGTGACGGACGAAGGCCACATCATCACCAAGAACCCGCTGCTCGCGCCCTACGTGGTCAAGATCACCAAGATGTGGCGCAAGCTCGGCGCCTGGTTCTGGCTCGCCACGCAGAACCTCGACGACTTGCCGAAGGCGGCCGAGCCCATGCTCAACATGATCGAGTGGTGGATCTGCCTGTCGATGCCACCCGATGAAGTGGAGAAGATCGCGCGCTTCCGCGAACTCAACGCTTCGCAGAAGGCGCTGATGCTCTCGGCGCGCAAGGAGGCCGGCAAGTTCAGCGAGGGCGTCATCCTGTCCAAGTCGATGGAAGTGCTGTTCCGCGCTGTGCCGCCCAGCCTCTACCTGGCGATGGCGATGACCGAGCCCGAGGAGAAGGCCGAACGCTTCCAGTTGATGCAGCAGCACGGCATCAGCGAATTGGATGCCGCCTTCCGCGTGGCCGAGAAGATCGACCGTGCGCGGGGCATCGAACCCCTGGCGCTGGGCACGTTGGCCTGACGGGAGCGACACGATGCGCATGCCTTCATTCGCCCGCCGTCATCCCTGGATCGGTCTGCTGATCGTGGTGACGATTGGGGTTGCCTCGTGGATGCTGCTGCTCGCGCCGCATCCGGCGACCGAGCCCGTGTCCCTGGCCGCCGTCGGGTCCGAAGCGTCGAAACCGGCCGGCCCGCCCTGGCTGTATGGCCGTGCCGATGCGCGCTTCACGGTGGTCGGGTACGCCGACCTGGAGTGCCCGTACTGCCGGGCCTACTTCCCCGCGCTCAAGCGCTGGATCGACGCCCATCCCGAGGTGAACTGGCAGTGGCACCACCTGCCGCTGTCCATGCACGAGCCAGCCGCGACTGCCGAGGCACGCCTGGCCGAGTGCGCGGGCGAGACGGGCGGACATGCCACGTTCTGGCAGGCCGTGGCGTGGCTCTACTCGAACACCCGTGGCGACGGCCAGGGCCTGCCGGAGGGCCTGCGCTATCCCGACCTCACGCCAGCCATGCAGGGTTGTCTCGACAGCGAGCGCCCCGATGCGGTCATCCGTGCCCAGGCGGTGGAAGCCGCACAGCAGGGCATCGCGGCCACGCCGGCCCTGCAACTGCGCGACCGCGAGTCCGGCAAGACCCTCCTGCTGCACGGTCCCGTCGAAGGCGATGCCTTGCTGTCGGCCATCGACCTGCTCGCCGCCGGCAACACGACCGTGGCCGAACCCGCCCATTCCCCAGACATGCCCGCCGGCGTCGCCGGTGACATGCCCAGGTAGCCATCGATCTTCAAGGCTGCGGCGCGGCTCGTCCGCGTTGATCGAAACCCGTTCGCATCGCATCCCTTGACGCGAACAGCCACCGCATCCGCGGTGGTGGATGCCCGCTCGTCACCTGTTCCATCCCCATCGTCCCCAGGAGGGTTTGCCCTCCAGGGGCAGGCGCCCTCCGATCTCATCCATTGGAGGTTCGCCATGTCTCTTGTCATCGCCGACTCCGGCCCGGAGTCGCTCACCCTGATCGCCGCCCAGCACGAAGACTGGATCATCCAGCAGGCGATCATGCTGCTGGAGAACCGCGTGTTCAGGGGCGGTCCAGTACTGGAGAGTCCCGCCGCCGTGCGCGACTACCTGCGCCTGAAACTGGTCGCGGAGCCGAACGAAATCCTGGCCGTCGTGTTTCTCAACAGCCAGCACCAGGTGCTCGCCTTTGAGCCGTTATTCAAGGGCACGGTCGACCAGACTCCGGTGTATCCGCGCATATTGGTTCAGCGTGCACTGGCGCTCAACGCTTCGGCCCTGATCCTGGCGCATCAGCACCCGTCGGGGAAAACCGAGCCTTCAGTCGCCGATCGTGCGATCACCGAGCGGCTGACGAGCGCGCTGGCCACCATCGACGTCCGGGTGCTGGATCACTTCATCGTCGGCAAGGGCAGCCCGTTCTCGTTCGCCGAAGCCGGCTTGTTGTAGCTGCATCCCGGACGCATTCGTTTCATCACCACGGGAGCCATTGGCTCCCGCTTCCTTTTGGTTCTTCCGCAGGAAATCGGGGCTGAGCGGTTTCGGTTTCCTTGTCGTTCCCTGATCGGCATTGCGTTCGACTACGAGCCTGCATCGACTCCGCTGAGGCGCGCCGTGCCGGTCCGTTCCCCCAACCTTCCTGCTGCCTCGCGGCATCCCCTGGTGGTCAGACTGACCGCCGGACTGTGCGCCGCGCTGCTCGGCCCCATCGCAACCGCCGCCGATGTGCTGGTCGTCACCGACAGCCATCATCCGGTGCAGGCTCCGGCTGGCGCGCGGGTCACCGAACTGGACCAGGCTGCGCGCATCGAGATCGAACTGGCGGCGGACCTGCCGACCGACCCGCGACAGGCCGCGGCCCTGGTGCGGCAACGATTGCATGCCGGCGGTGAGGCGCTGCAGCGCCGAATCGGCCACGCCTATCAGGGTGTCGCGGAGGCCTGGGGGCTGGGGGTCGTCAGGATTCCCGCGGTGGTGGTCGATCGGCGCTACGTGGTCTACGGCGAGCCCGACGTCCCCCGAGCCATTGCACGCATCGACGCATACCGGAGCACGCAGCCGTGAGCCTCCTGCTGGCGTCCTCGCGCCTGCATGCCACCGTCACCTCGCTGCTGCTGAGCGCGGCCACGGCGACGTTCGCCCTGGACACGGCCACGATCGTCTCGTCGGCGCTGTCCCGCGACTGCCTGGAATACCGCGTCGTGGGTGTTTGCTACTGGCTGAACTGCGGGCGATCCGGCTGTTCGGTGCGCACTTCCGTCAAGGTGCACCACTACGTCCCCGATGCGGTGGTGTCGAGCTACTCGAACACCGGAGAGAACCCATGGCGGGAAGTCAGGGCGATGAGCATGCCCAACCCGACTGCCAAGGCAGGCGGTGACGGCACGACCAACCACGACAACGAGAACAACCTCGCCAAGTTCAAGAACGCCGATGTCGTCGGCCATCCGGGCGGGATGGTGTTCCGCCAGTTCGCCAGCACTTCCGGCTACAGCTGCGAAGGTGCAGGCACCGCCTTCATGCCGTACCTGCTGAGCACGCTCGACACGCTGGCTTGGCGCTACAACGTCCCCGAGATGGCGTACCCGGAAGCGCTGGTTCCCGGCCTGCGGGAGATCGGTACGCGCACCGGCCTGAATCTCTGGGGCAACGTGTATCCACGCGGTGGCTTCCTGCACCAGACGGATGACCACGAGAGTGCCGCCGTGGTCGCGCAGCGCGCGGGCGACATCGTGACGCGCCGCAACCAGACTCACGTGTACCAGCCGCTGCTGGCGAGCGCGCGCGACGGCTACTGGCCGGCGGGCGCGCTGATGGAGACCGACGCCTCGACGGGCAAGTGGCAGGAGCTGACGCCCACGCTCTCGAACAGTTGCGTGGTCTTCCCGCACAGCCGCACCCGCGTGCAGGCCCAGCAGGGCGACTACGCCTGGGCCTTGTGGCGGCCGTACTCCTGCTGCCGGCGCCGTGGCCAGGTCTTCCTCGGCAGCGTCGATTTCATGTGAGGAACCCACGATGAACGCCTCCCTCCCTGACTTCCTGCACCGCGCGGTGCCCCTGCGGGCCACGCTGCTCGTGGCGGCCATCACGCTGGTCGTCGGCGTCGCCTGGGCGCAGACGCGCATCGACCCCAATGGCGTGAACGTCAG
>JAKLLJ010000420.1 GCA_023150215.1 Thauera sp.
GGCGCGAATACGGCCGCCGAGCACACCACGACCTCGCGCCTCGGCGCAGGCCTGTTCGCGCCTGCCGGCGCTCCTACGCAGTGAAACAGCGCGCAGCGCGAGCACGCCGTCCGGCCTCCGCCTTCATCCCGCGGCGGCACTCACCAGTGCGGCGGAATCTCGTCTTCGGGGCGCAGCGGGTCACCCGGCTGCAGGGTCTTCACCTGCTGGGCGAGTTGGCGAAGGTGCTGGCGCAGCAGGTCGAGTTCCTGCTGCTGGCGCCAGACCGTGCGGTTGAGCTCGTCGAGGAGGTCCTCGGCGGCCATCAGCTTGGTCTCCAGCACGACGATGCGCTCTTCCATGGCGGGCGGTCCTGAATCGATTTGCGGGGGCGCATTCTAGCCGGCGACGGCGTCTAGGCGGGCGAGCGCCCAGGCGACGTGCTCGCGCACCATCGCGTCCTCGTCTCCGGCGCGCGCGTACAGGGCCGCGCGCGCGCCGGCTGTGGCCGGGCCGTTGCCGAGTGCCACCGCGATGTTGCGCAGCCAGCGCGCATGACCGATGCGGTAGAGCGGGCTGCCAGCGGTGCGGGCGGCGAATTCGGCAGCGGTCCAGGCGAAGAGCTCGACCAGTTTCGCGCTGTCGAGGCCGTGCCGGGGGGC
>JAKLLJ010000421.1 GCA_023150215.1 Thauera sp.
TCGGGCGAGCGAACCGACATGGCCTCCGGAGCCGTGCCCCAGGAGCGACGCCAGTCGCGATCGGACGGTCGAGTCGCGCCGGCGCCTCCGGAGAGGCCGGAATCGCGACGCGCCTCGTCCTAGGCCTCCTCGCCCAGGTACGCCGCGCGCACCTTCGGATCCTGCAACAAGGCGCTGCCACTGCCGGTGAGGGTGATCCGCCCCGACTCCATCACGTAGCCGCGCTGCGCGAACTCGAGCGCGAGGTTGGCGTTCTGCTCGACGAGCAGGATGGTGACACCCTCGCGCGCCACCGACTGCACGACCTCGAAGATCTTCTCCACGATCAGCGGTGCCAGGCCCATGGACGGCTCGTCGAGCAGCAGCAGGCGCGGGCGCGACAGCAGGGCGCGGCCGATCGCCACCATCTGCTGCTCGCCGCCCGACATGGTGCGCACGCGCTGGGCCCGGCGCCCGGCCAGGACCGGGAAGTCGCGGTAGACGCCGGCGAGCAGCGCCGGCATGTCGGCGTCCGGGCGCCGGGAGGCGCCGAGCCGCAGGTTGTCCTCGACCGTCAGGTCGGGGAACAGGTCGCGCGCCTGGCTGACCTGCACGACGCCGGCGGCGAAGGCGCGGTGCGGCGGCTGGCCGACGATGTCCCG
>JAKLLJ010000422.1 GCA_023150215.1 Thauera sp.
GTCGCGCACGCCGAGGGCCACGTTCTCAAAATCGCAGAACAGGGCCATGCTGGTGGATTCGGGCGATGTGGCCATGGGCGTCTCCTGTCGTGAATGGCTGGCAGCTTACTCGCAATGGCTCACCCGTGTTAGGTTTCGCAAGCCCCCGACCCCGTCTCCCACCCCGTTCCGCAAGGCCCCCGCATGAACCGCCCCCTTCCACCGGCCGACGCCCGCGGCACCCGCGTCGCCCTGATCTTCGCCCTCGTCGCCGAACGCCTGTCCCTGTGGTACGAGCACGGCCAGTGGCCCACCGAGGCCCAGGGCGCCACCCTGTGCGCCGACTGGCTTGGCCGCACCAAACGCAGCCTGCCGCTGGCCGACCGGCGTCATCTGTCGGACCTCAGCGACCAGCTGGCCCGCCAGATCGCCGGCAGCCTGTCCCGCGAGGCGGGGCTGTACACCGTACACGAGATGATGGAATCCCTCGATCCCAACCACGAATCCGAACTCGGCCAGACCCTGATGGCCGAATGCGAGCGCATGCTGGATGCGTCACCCCCGCCGGGCGCCGACACCCCGCCCGGGTGCTAGACTCGCTTCATCCCCACCGCGGAGCCACGCCATGAGCGCCAAAACCCTGGATTTCTGGTTCGAGTTC
>JAKLLJ010000423.1 GCA_023150215.1 Thauera sp.
AATTCTAGGACAACCCCGGAGCTGTCCAAGGGACGTACAAAACAAAACAGCCTGCTACATTTTCACGTAACAGGCTGTTTTATCAGAAGCGAGTGGTGGGTGCTGACGGGGTCGAACCGCCGACATTCGCCTTGTAAGGGCGACGCTCTACCAACTGAGCTAAGCACCCGCTCAATCGCTGCAAAGCCAGCGATAGCAACAGCCCATCAGTTTAGCGCATCCTTCAGTGCTTTGCCAGGCCTAAATTTGGGAATCTTGGCGGACTTGATCTTGATGCTCGCTCCGGTACGCGGGTTTCGTCCGGTACGAGCGGCGCGCTTGCCCACATGGAAAGTGCCGAACCCGACGAGGGTCACACTCCCGCCCTTCTTGAGCGCCTGCTTGACTGCGGCGATCGTGGCATCGAGTGCCCGACCTGCCGTCGCCTTCGGAATATCTGCGCTCTCAGCAATCTGATCAATCAATTCGGATTTGTTCACGCCAGCCCCCTCGTCATCAGATTTAACAAACAGGAAACCACCTCTGCAAATACTGAAACGACACGCGCCAGAAAACCACGCCTTGCTTTATATAACGCCCTGAAAAACACGATGTCAAGAGACTACGACACCCGGTACGACAACTTCGCA
>JAKLLJ010000424.1 GCA_023150215.1 Thauera sp.
GATGGACAGCAGTTCCGCGCGCGACGGGATGCGCCCCTGCGCCTGGCGGCGTTCGACGATCGTCTTGGCCAGTTTCGCGTCGACGCCGGGGACGAAGCGCAGCAGGCCGGCGTCGGCGCCGTTGACGTCCACGCCCACGCGCGCGACGCAGCTCGCGAAAGTCTGTTCGATGCGCTTGCGCAGGTCGTTGCGGTCGACGTCCTGCGGGTACATGCCGCCCAGCACGCTGCGCGGGTCGAGCTTGACCAGTTCGGCGAGCGGATCCTGCAGGCGGCGGCCCAGGTACACGGCGGCGCGCAGGTCGGCGTCGGCCTCGGGCAGTTCCTCCAGCTCCGCGCGCGAAGCGGCGTATGCCCCGGCCTCGCTGATGTACACCACCGGCAGCGTGGCCTTGTTCGCGGCGGCCAGCGCGGCGCGGATGGTGTGCAGGTCGGTGGTGCTCTCCAGCGCCAGCACCGCGCCGTTGAGGGTGACGACCATGCCGAGGAAGGTGCCGAGCATGCCGAGCAGCACCAGCAGGCCCACCAGGTAGGGCGTGACCGCGGGGCCGGGCAGGCCGCTGCGTTCGCCCTCGATGCGCAGGCGCACGGGGTTGTGCAGCGAGGGATGGACCTGGCCC
>JAKLLJ010000425.1 GCA_023150215.1 Thauera sp.
AACTGTTCGAGATGCGCTGAGGGCGGGCAAGCCCGCGGCGGCGGCGCAGTGTGCTGCGATCGATCAAGCGCCCGGTGGAAGGGGTCGGGGGGCGGTTCGCGGCTGCTGCCGCTCCTACAGCACGCCTGACCGAGGCGGTTCGGGGGGCAAACGTTCATCGCAGCCGCCGCTCCTACAGGCGAGCTGCATGGGTCGCTGTAGGAGCGCCGGAAGGCGCGAATCGGGCGTCCGTCTTCGGCTCCCGCGCTGGCTTCTGCGCGGGGGAGTTCGCGGCTTCCGCCGCTCCTACAGGGCTTATGGTGCGGCGGATTTCTGTAGGAGCGGCGGAAGCCGCGAACGCTTCAGCCGTGCGCGCACCCCGCGCGATCGCCATTGCGCGCGGCCGTGCTGCACGCCGCGCAATGATAGCCATGACGCGAGGCGCCCCGCACCACCTGGCGGCGGCCAGCGACGGTCTGGCGCTTGCCGCACTTGCGGCACATGAAGGTGGGAATGGTCACGCCGGCCAGCTTGGCCTGGCGCAGGGTGGCGTCGCGATACATCTCGATCGCGCACTTGTGTCCGTAGCCGGATCTGAAGCTCATGCACTACCTCCGTGAAAGGGATCTTCCGG
>JAKLLJ010000426.1 GCA_023150215.1 Thauera sp.
CTGGAGCCGCGTCGCGTCACCCTGTAGGTGAGGCGGGACGGGCGCCAGGCAGGTGACGAGCTCGACCTGCCGGGCCCGCGCCCGCTCGGCGAGGATAGAGCAGACGTTGGCGGCGATGGCCTCGAGCTTGACCGGGCCGTCGGCGAGCACGAACTTGCCGGCCTCGATCTTGGAGAGGTCGAGGATGGTGTTGATGATCTCGAGCAGGTGCTGCCCGGCCACCTCGATGCGCTGCAGGCGCCCGGCCTGGCTGTCGGGCACGCCGGCGCGGCGGATCAGGTGGGTCATGCCGATGATCGCGTTGAGCGGGGTGCGGATCTCGTGGCTCATGTTGGCGAGGAACTCGCTCTTGATCCGCACCAGCCGCTCTGCCTCGCGCAGGGCCTGGCGGCGGGCCTCGTCGGCGGCCTTGCGCTGGCGGATGTCGGTGAAGCTCACCACTGCGCCGACGATCTGGCCGTCCCGGTGCATCGGCCGCGTGGCGGTGGCGACGGGCAGCGGGCTGCCGTCGGCGCGCCAGAACAGGTCGTCGTCGTTGTGCACCGATTCGCCCCGCACCAGGGCGGCCAGCATCGGGCAGTCCTCGGGCGGGAAGTCGGTGCCGTCGGCG
>JAKLLJ010000427.1 GCA_023150215.1 Thauera sp.
GATGACGTGTCGTCTGCGCCTTGCGCGACGTGATGCTGATCTTCTGACCCACCAGCGCGTTCATCAGCGTGGACTTGCCGACGTTCGGACGACCAACGATGGCCACCAGGCCACAGCGGGCGCTGTCCGCGTTCGCGGTCGGATCGGGGGTTGGGCCGTCGTCCATGTCAACTGCGCAATGGCCCGTCGGGGCGGTCGGCGGCCTTCAGGCGTTCCAGCAGTCGGCGTGCCGCCGCCTGCTCGGCAGACCGACGCGAGCGCCCCTCACCGGTCTCGGCCAGTTCCAACGCCACGGCAGCGCACTCGACCTCGAAGGTCTGCGCATGCGCCTGGCCGCGCGTGGCCACGATCCGATAGGCGGGCACTGGCAGTCGTCGCGCCTGCAGCCACTCCTGAAGCTCGGTCTTGGCGTCCTTGGCCCAGCTCTCGGCGTCGGTGGAAGCGATCAACTCACCGAACAACTGGCGCACCAGATCAGCCGCCGGCTCGTATCCGCCATCGAGGAAGGTCGCACCCACCAGGGCCTCCACCGCATCGGCCAGGATGGAAGGTCGCTGCGCGCCGCCGCCACGTGCCTCGCCCTCGGACAT
>JAKLLJ010000428.1 GCA_023150215.1 Thauera sp.
CCGCGCAGCCGCATCGCCGGCTTTCGCGTGGCACAGCTCGTGCCAGGCATCGGGCCGACCCACGCGCGCCGCCTGCTCGATGCCATGGATGCCAGTGCCGAGCCTCTGCAGGCCCTGGACGACTGGACCCCACCGACGGGTGCCCGCGCCGACTGGGCCGAACTGCGGCGTCTGCTGCAGCAGTTGCGCCCCGGCCGTTGGCCTGACGACCTCGCCGCTGTGCGCCATTGGTACCAGCCCCACCTGGAGCGCCTGCACGACGCCGACGCCCCGGTGCGCAGCCTCGACCTCGAGGCGCTCGAACGCCTGGCCAGCGGCCATGGCAGCCGCGAACGCTTCCTCACCGAGCTCACGCTCGATCCGCCCGAAGCCACCAGCGACGAAGCCGGGCCGCCACACCTCGACGAGGACTACCTCGTGCTGTCCACCATCCACTCGGCCAAGGGCCAGGAGTGGGCATCGGTGGTGCTGCTCAACGTCATCGACGGCTGCATGCCCTCGGACATGGCCACCGGCTCGGCCGCCAGCATCGAGGAGGAGCGCCGGCTGCTGTACGTGGCCATGACGCGGGCACGCGAGCACCTGGCACT
>JAKLLJ010000429.1 GCA_023150215.1 Thauera sp.
GCGGCCACGCAGATTCACAAACTTGTAACCCGAAAATTCCATGTGCAGGCGCACAATTTCGCTGCGCAAAAGGAGCTCGAGGGCGTCGAAGGACCGCCCCCGACATCAGGTTTTCGGCTTCAAGACGACAGGAGAAACGCAAAATGCAAGGCCTTCACGGAAACATCGAGCGCAACGCAATGGACACCGAGCGCTTCGACATGGGTCAATCAAGCGGGCGCGAGCGCTTTGCCGACGCATGGATGCCCCGACCGAAGCGGCGCGTGGCCGATCTGATCGACGATCAGAGCGCGCTCACCGAGTGGCGGATGAACCTCTCCAGTCTGCGCGAACACGCGGAAGACTGATCGCGCGCACAATGCGCCGCCGCGGCAGGGCGAGCCGGCGCGGCGATGGAAACACGGTCGTGGTCGCGCAAACGCGGGGCTTTGTCCTTGCTGCACACCTCGAAAGCTCGCGGCTTCCGCCGCTCCTACAGCAAACCACCCCGCCCCTGTAGGAGCGGCGGCAGCCGCGAACAGGCGTCGCAGCAGCCACCACGCATCCCCGGCGCTCCGCTGCATTCGCGCCTTCCGGCGCTCCTACG
>JAKLLJ010000042.1 GCA_023150215.1 Thauera sp.
ACAGGGGGGTGTGCGGGGGTGTGCGGGGGTGTGCGGGCGCGATTTTTTTGGTGGGGGTGCGTGGAGGCGGCGCGCGTAAAAAAAGGGCCTGCTTGCGCAGGCCCCGTGCCGACAGGCACCCGGGCGGACCCGGGTCTCCCTCCCATCGATCGAAACTATTGCCGGGTGGTGATCATTCGAACTCGATGATGACTTCGTCCACCGACAGGCTGGCGCCGGGTTTGGCGACGATTTTCTTGACCTTGCCGTCCTGCTCGGCCTTGAGGACGTTTTCCATCTTCATGGCTTCGATGACGGCGAGCTTTTCGCCGGCCTTGACGTCCTGGCCTTCGGCCACCGCGACCTCGCGCAGCAGGCCGGGCATGGGCGAGAGGAGGAACTTGGAGAGGTCGGGCGGCAGCTTGGCGGGCATCAGCGACAGCAGGTGGGCTGCGCGCACGGTCATGACCATGGGCTCGACCTGCAGGCCGAAGTGCGAGATGCGGTAGCGCAGGCCGCGGCGTTCGATCTGCAGGCACAGCGGGGCGCCGTTGACGGTGCCGGCGAACAGCAGCTCGCCGAACGTCCAGTCGGAGACGATGTTGTAGGTGTGGCCTTCGTGGGTGATGGCGAGCCCGCCGTCGATGGCGGAAAGGCTCATCGCGTACTGCTTGCCGCCCATGACGACGACCCATTCGCTGGCGACCTTGCGGCCGTGGCCGGCGAGCTGGCCTTCGATCTGCACGGCGCGCTCGATGTAGCGCATGCGGGCGAAGGCGGCGACGGCGGCGAGCAGCGCGGGGTCGTCGTGCGGGACCATCGAGGCGTCGAAGCCCTTGGGGTATTCCTCGGCGATGAAGCCGGTGTTGAAGTTGCCGGAGCAGAAGCGCGGGTGCTGCAGGAGCGCGGCCTGGAAGGGGATGTTGGAGCCGATGCCGCGGATGACGAAGCCGTTGAGGGCGTCACGCATGCGCTCGATGGCATCCTGGCGGTCCTTGCCGTGCACGATGAGCTTGGCGATCATCGAGTCGTAGTACATCGAGATCTCGCCGCCTTCGTACACGCCGGTGTCGACGCGCACGCCATTGCCTTCGGCCGGGGGCTGGAACTTGACCAGGCGGCCGGTGGAGGGCAGGAAGCCGCGGAACGGGTCTTCGGCGTTGATGCGGCATTCCATCGCCCAGCCGTCGATGCCGACGTCGGCCTGGCTGAGCGGCAGCTTCTCGCCGTAGGCGACGCGGATCATCTGCTCGACGAGATCCAGCCCGGTGATGAGCTCGGTGACCGGGTGCTCGACCTGCAGGCGGGTGTTCATCTCGAGGAAGTAGAACTCCTTGGTCGCGCCGCTGACCACGAACTCGACCGTGCCGGCCGACTCGTAGTTCACCGCACGCGCCAGCGCCACGGCCTGCTCGCCCATCGCCTTGCGCATCGCGGGGTCGACGAAGGGGCTCGGCGCTTCCTCGATGACCTTCTGGTGACGGCGCTGGATGGAGCAGTCGCGCTCGTTCAGGTAAACGTAGTTGCCGTGCGCGTCGCCCAGCACCTGGATCTCGATGTGGCGCGGCTCGAGCACGTACTTCTCGATGAAGACGCGATCGTCGCCGAAGGCGTTGCGGGCCTCATTGACGCAGGAGGAGAAGCCTTCGTGCGCTTCCTTGTCGTTGAAGGCGACGCGCAGGCCCTTGCCGCCGCCACCGGCGGAGGCCTTGATCATGACCGGGTAGCCGATCTTCTTGGCGATCTCGACCGCTTCGTCGGGGCCGGCGATGGCGTCGTTGTAGCCGGGGATGGTGTTGACGCCGGCGGCGATCGCAAGCTTCTTGGATTCGATCTTGTCGCCCATCTTGGCGACCGAGTAGTGCTTCGGGCCGATGAACTTGATGCCTTCCTCTTCGAGGCGGCGCGAGAACTCGGCGTTCTCGGACAGGAAGCCGTAGCCCGGGTGGACCGCTTCGGCGCCGGTCTGCTTGCAGGCGGCGATGATCTTGTCCATGACCAGGTAGGACTCTTTGGAGGCCGCCGGGCCGATGCAGACGGCTTCGTCGGCGAGCTCGACGTGGAGCGCGCTCTTGTCCGCCTCGGAATACACGGCGACGGTCTTGATGCCCATCTTGCGGGCGGTCTTGATGACGCGGCAGGTGATCTCGCCACGGTTTGCGATCAGGATTTTCTTGAACATTTGTCGGTTCCTCGTGCGCGGGTCAGAGCGGGATGTTGCCGTGCTTGCGCCACGGGTTGTCCAGTTGCTTGTCGCGCAGCATGGCCAGCGAACGACAGATGCGCTTGCGGGTGTTGTGCGGCAGGACCACGTCGTCGATGAAGCCGCGGCTGGCGGCGACGAAGGGGTTGGCGAAGCGGGCCTTGTATTCGGCTTCGCGCTGGGCGAGCTTTTCGGGGTCGCCCTTTTCTTCGCGGAAGATGATCTCGACCGCGCCCTTGGCGCCCATCACGGCGATCTCGGCGCTCGGCCAGGCGAGGTTGACGTCGCCGCGCAGGTGCTTGGACGACATCACGTCGTAGGCGCCGCCGTAGGCCTTGCGGGTGATCAGGGTGACCTTGGGCACGGTGCATTCGGCGTAGGCGTAGAGCAGCTTGGCGCCGTGCTTGATGATGCCGCCGTATTCCTGCGCGGTGCCGGGCATGAAGCCGGGGACGTCGACCAGGGTGACCACCGGGATGTTGAAGGCGTCGCAGAAGCGCACGAAGCGCGCGGCCTTGATCGAGCTCTTGATGTCGAGGCAGCCGGCCAGCACCAGCGGCTGGTTGGCGACGATGCCCACCGGCGAGCCTTCCATGCGCGCCAGGCCGATGATGATGTTCTTGGCGTAGTCGGGCTGCAGCTCGAAGAAGTCGCCATCATCGACCATCTTGACGATCAGCTCCTTCATGTCGTAAGGCTGGTTCGGGTTCTCCGGGACCAGGGTGTCGAGCGACAGGTCGATGCGGTCGGCGGAGTCGGAGCACGGGATCGCGGGCGGCTTTTCGCGGTTGCTGGAGGGCAGGAAGCCGACCAGGCGACGCGTCATCATCAGCGCTTCGACGTCGTTTTCGAAGGCGAGGTCGGCGACGCCCGACTTGGTGTTGTGGGTGACGGCGCCGCCGAGCTCTTCGGCGGTGACTTCTTCGTGGGTCACCGTCTTCACGACTTCGGGACCGGTCACGAACATGTAGGACGAGTCCTTGACCATGAAGATGAAGTCGGTCATCGCCGGGCTGTACACCGCGCCGCCGGCGCAGGGGCCCATGATCAGCGAGATCTGCGGGATGACGCCGGAGGCCATCACGTTGCGCTGGAACACGTCGGCGTAGCCGCCGAGCGAGTCGACGCCTTCCTGGATGCGGGCGCCGCCCGAGTCGTTGAGGCCGATCACCGGAGCGCCGACCTTCATCGCGTGGTCCATGACCTTGCAGATCTTTTCGGCGTGGGTCTCGGACAGCGAGCCGCCGAACACGGTGAAGTCCTGCGAGAACACGAACACCAGGCGGCCGTTGACGGTGCCGTAGCCGGTGACCACGCCGTCACCGGGCACATGCTCGGCGTCCATGCCGAACTCGGTGCAGCGGTGCTCCTTGTACATGTCCCATTCTTCGAAGCTGTCATCGTCGAGCAGCAGTTCGATGCGCTCGCGCGCGGTGAGCTTGCCCTTGCGGTGCTGCGCGTCGATGCGCTTCTGGCCGCCACCGAGGCGGGCCAGTTCGCGCTTTTGCTCGAGCTGGCGAATGATGTCTTGCATGAGTTCGATCTCCTGTCAGATCTCAGGGTATGGCGACCGCCGGGGCGGTCAGTTCTGTGCGTTGTGCTCGAGATGGCCGAGCAGCCGGAAGGCCGCGGCCGCGGGCGTGGTGCTGCCCTCCTCGACCGCGCGCGCGAGGGTCGGCAGATCTTCGCGCACGCGGGGGTGGCTGCGAAAACGGCTGCGCAGCCCGGAATCGATCATTTCCCACATCCAGGCGAGCGCCTGGTGACGGCGTTTGGCGGCGAACTCGCCGGAAGCGGTGAGCGCCGTGCGGTAGTCGCACACCGCCTGCCAGAAGTCGGCGACGCCCTGCTTGTGCAGCGCCGACAGGGTGAGCACCGGCACGGTCCAGTTGGGGCTGGCCGGGCGCAGCATGTGGAGCGCGGTCTTGATCTGCGATTTGGCGCGCATCGCGGCGCCGGCGTCGATGTCGGCCTTGTTGATGACGATGAGGTCGGCGATCTCCATGATGCCTTTCTTGATCGCCTGCAGGTCGTCGCCGGCATTGGGCAGCTGCAGCAGGCAGAAGATGTCGGTCATGCCGGCGACCGCGGTCTCGGATTGGCCGACGCCGACAGTCTCGACGACGATGACGTCGAAGCCGGCGG
Organism: Thauera sp.; assembly: GCA_023150215.1. GTDB lineage: Bacteria > Pseudomonadota > Gammaproteobacteria > Burkholderiales > Rhodocyclaceae > Thauera. Next base: position 4,328 of record JAKLLJ010000042.1, read on the forward strand.
CCTCGCAGGCGAGCAGGGTCTCGCGCGTTTTCTCGGCCACGCCGCCGAGGCTGCACGCCGAGGGGCTGGGGCGGATGAAGGCGGCGGGATTCTGCGACAGCAGCTCCATGCGCGTCTTGTCGCCGAGGATGGAGCCGCCGGTGACCGACGAGGACGGATCGACCGCCAGCACCGCGACGCGCAGGCCCTGCTCGATGAGGTAGAGCCCGAGCGCCTCGATGAAGGTGCTCTTGCCCACCCCCGGCACGCCCGAGATGCCCACTCGCATCGCCCCGCCGGTGTGCGGCAGCAGCGCCTCGAGCACCTGCTGCGCGCGCACCTTGTGGTCCTCGCGCTGCGATTCGATCAGCGTGATGGTCTTGGCGAGTGGGCGCAGCTGGCGCGCGAGCACGCCGTCGACCAGGGACTGGTCGGCGGACGCGAGGGATGGGGACAGGGGTGAAAGCATGTTCATCGTATGGGTAGCCCACGCGACGCACCGATCAGCGCACGCGCGCAATCGTCGCCGACGCGGTTTGTGTAGGCGCAGTCCGGTATTGGCGCATGCGGTAGGAGCGGCGGAAGCCGCGAACCTTCACGGTGCTCATGCCGGCCGTCAATCCGCCTTGCGCGCGGCGCGGATCTGCTTCAACACCTCGCGCGCCGCGGCAGGGATCGGCGTGCCGGGACCGAAGATGCCCTTGGCGCCGGCGGCGTACAGGGTGTCGTAGTCCTGCGCCGGGATGACGCCGCCGACGAAGGTGATGATGTCGTCGGCGCCGAGGCGCTTGAGTTCGTTGATCACCGCCGGCACCAGCGTCTTGTGGCCGGCGGCGAGGCTGGAGCAGCCGACCGCATGCACGTCGTTCTCGACCGCGTGGCGGGCAGCTTCTTCCGGGGTCTGGAAGAGCGGGCCGATGTCGATGTCGAAGCCGAGGTCGGCGAAGGCCGAGGCGACGACCTTGGCGCCGCGGTCGTGGCCGTCCTGGCCGAGCTTGGCGATCATCACGCGCGGGCGGCGGCCTTCTTCGGCGATGAAGGCCTCGATGTCGGCCTTGAGGGCCTTCCAGTCTTCCTGTCCTTCCACGACGGCTCCATAGACGCCGGACACGGCTTGCGGGTTGGCGCGGTAGCGGCCGAAGACCTTCTCGAGCGCGTCGGAGATCTCGCCGACGGTGGCGCGCAGGCGGATGGCCTTGACGGCGAGGTCGAGCAGGTTGCCTTCGCTGGTCTCGGCACACTTGGTGAGCGCGTCGAGCGCGGCCTGCACGGCGGTGGCGTCGCGGCTGGCGCGGATGTTGTTGAGGCGGGCGATCTGCGACTCGCGCACGGCGTGGTTGTCGATGTCGAGGATGTCGATCGGGTCCTGCTTGTCGAGCTTGTACTTGTTGACGCCGACGATGACGTCCTTGCCGGAGTCGATACGCGCCTGCTTGTCGGCGGCGCACTCCTCGACCTTCATCTTGGCCCAGCCGGATTCGACCGCCTTGGTCATGCCGCCCATGGACTCGATCTCTTCGATCAGGCTCCAGGCCTTGTCGGCCATGTCCTGGGTAAGCTTTTCCATCATGTAGGAGCCGGCCCAGGGGTCGACGACGTTACAAATGTGGGTCTCTTCCTGGATGATGATCTGGGTGTTGCGCGCGATGCGGGCGGAGAACTCGGTGGGCAGCGCGATCGCTTCGTCGAGGGCGTTGGTGTGCAGCGACTGGGTGCCGCCGAACACCGCGGCCATCGCCTCGATGGTGGTGCGCACGACGTTGTTGTAGGGGTCCTGCTCGGTGAGCGACCAGCCCGAGGTCTGCGAGTGCGTGCGCAGCATCATCGACTTGGTGCTCTTGGGGTTGAACTGCTTCATGATCCGCCACCACAGCAGACGCGCGGCGCGCATCTTGGCGATCTCGAGGTAGAAGTTCATGCCCACCGCCCAGAAGAAGGACAGGCGGCCGGCGAAGGTGTCGACGTCCATGCCGGAGTTGATGCCGGTGCGCACGTATTCCAGCCCGTCGGCGAGCGTGAAGGCGAGCTCGATGGCCTGGTTCGCGCCCGCTTCCTGGATGTGGTAGCCGGAGATCGAGATGCTGTTGAACTTCGGCATGTGCTGCGCGGTGTAGCCGAAGATGTCGGCGATGATCTTCATCGACGGGGTGGGCGGATAGATGTAGGTGTTCCGCACCATGAATTCTTTGAGGATGTCGTTCTGGATCGTGCCCGAGAGCTTGTCCTGGCTGACGCCCTGCTCTTCGGCGGCGACGATGTAGCCGGCGAGGATGGGCAGCACCGCGCCGTTCATGGTCATCGACACCGAGACCTTGTCGAGCGGGATCTGGTCGAAGAGGATCTTCATGTCCTCGACCGAGTCGATCGCCACCCCGGCCTTGCCGACGTCGCCGAGCACGCGCGGGTTGTCGGAGTCGTAGCCGCGGTGGGTGGCGAGGTCGAAGGCCACCGACACGCCCTGGCCGCCGGCGGCGAGCGCCTTGCGGTAGAAAGCGTTGGACGCCTCGGCGGTGGAGAACCCGGCGTACTGGCGGATGGTCCACGGCTTGACCGCGTACATGGTGGGCTGCGGCCCGCGCAGGAAGGGCTCGAAGCCAGGCAGCGTGTCGGTGTGCGCGAGGCCTTCGGTGTCGACGCTGGTATACAGCGGCTTGACGGTCAGGCCTTCGGGCGTGACCCAGTTGAGCTCGTCGAGATCACCGCCGGGCGCCTGCTTGGCGGCAGATTTTTTCCAGGCCTCGATGTCGGGCTGGGGATAGACGGGCTCGTTGGCGTTCGACATGTGGGACCTCTTGAGATCTGCGGTGGCCTGAAATATAGGCGCGAATCGGGTTGGAAGGCGATGGCAAGTCTTCGCGCAAGCGGCGTGCTGATACTCGGGCGACGACCGGACCGCCCGCGGCAAACGCCACGGGCGGCCGTCGACGCCCCAGCTCACGACGCGCCCCCTCTTATCCGCCGGGTGATCCCGGCGCCTCCCATGACGCGTCGCGTTGCGGAAGTTGACTTGCTCTGCAGGAAAAATAATACTTTATCCATAATTATGAATGCAATAGGGCCGAACAAGCAGTGCGAACGATCCACACCGGACCGCCAACGGCAAAAGCAGACGATGCAGGCTCCCAAAAGCTCGCGGCTGCTGCCGCTCCTACAACGATCCACACCGCCCGCGCCGATCAACCCGCCGCCTCTACAACGATGCGCCGATCAACCCGCCGCTTCTACAACGATGCGTCGATCAACCCGCCGCGCCTGTAGGAGCGGCGGAAGCCGCGAATTCCCCACTGACGATGTGACGAGGCTGCATGCAATGCCCCCCCGTAAAAGTTCGCGGCTGCCGCCGCTCCTACCGCAACATGACTGCCTTGCGTGGCGCGGCACGGTCATGCCTGCATTCGCTCCGACTCGCGGACTAGCAAGAATCGACTCATGAACGCCTCCCGCATCGCCCCGATCGCGCTCTACCAGGAAGTGGCCGAACGCCTGCGCCAGCGGATCTTCTCGCATGAACTCCCGCCCGGCACCTGGGTGGATGAACAGGCGCTGGCCGAGCACTACGGCATCTCGCGCACGCCGCTGCGCGAGGCGCTGAAGGTGCTCGCCTCCGAGGGCTTGGTGACGCTGAAGCCGCGCCGCGGCTGCTACGTGACCGAAATCTCCGAGCGCGACCTGGACGAGGTGTTCAGCGTGATGGCCATGCTCGAGGGCGAATGCGCCCGCCTGTCGGCCACGCGCGCGACCGACAGCGACCTGGTGCGCCTGCGCGCGATCCATGCCGACCTCGAAAAGGCCGCCGCTGCGCCCGACATCGACGGCTTCTTCGAGGCCAACCAGGCCTTCCACCTCGCCCTGCAGGAAATCGCCGACAACCGCTGGCTGCTGCACGTGATCGAGGACCTGCGCAAGGTGATCAAGCTGTCGCGCCATCACTCGCTGTTCTCCGACGGCCGGCTCGAGCAATCGCTGGCCGAACACCGCTCGATCCTGCAGGCGCTGCTCGCGCGCGACGGTGTCAAGGCCGAATCCCTGATGCGCGCCCACATCCTCAGCGGCCGCGCCGCCCTCGCCCGCATCGCCGAGTCAAAAACCCAGGCAGCGTAAAACCCCGCGGCGATGTTCCTGTAGGAGCGCCGGAAGGCGCGAACGAGACGCCCGCACCCCGCCCAGGCCGCCCGTACCCCCGCCCCCCACGCCCCCCCGGCGGACGCCGCGCCGTGCACCCATCGGGTTCGCGGCTTCCGCCGCTCATGCATGCGTTGGCGGGGTTCGCGGCTGCCGCCGCTCCTACACGTGGTGCAGGCGGATTTGCTGCGGCCTAGCGGGCTTCGATGGGGGTCTCGCGGGTGACCAGGACTTGGTCGATGCGGTAGCTGTCGATGTCGACGACCTCGAACTTGTAGCCCGCGTAGAGCACGAAATCGGTGCGCTTGGGGACCTTGCGCAGGCGGTACATCAGGAAGCCGGCGACCGTCTCGTAGTTCTGGAAGCCTTCGAACACGTCGATCTCGAGCGCCTGCATGACGTCCTCGATCGGCGTGGCGCCGTCGATCAGCCAGGAGTTGTCGTCGCGGCGCACGATCAGCTCTTCCTGGAAGGGGCTGACGAGGTCGCCCATCACCGTGTTCATCACGTCCTGCAAGGACAGCAGGCCGACCACCAGCGCATATTCGTTGAGGATGAGCGCGAAGTCTTCCTTGGCATCGCGGAAACGCTCGAGCGCCTCGAACAGCGACAGCGTGTCGGGCAGCATCAGCACCTTGCGCACGATCGGCTGGGTGCGCAGCGACAAGTCCTGACCCTGCACGATGCGCGGCAGGATGTCCTTGGAGTCGACATAGCCGATCACGCTGTCGATGCCGCCCTCGCACACCGGGAACTTGCCGTGCGGGTGCTCGGCGATCTTGCGGCGGATGCTTTCCTCGGACTCGGAGAGGGTGAGGAAGACGATGTTCTCGCGCGAAGTCATCGCCGAGGGCACGATGCGCGAGTCGAGCTCGAACACGTTGCTGATCAGGTGCTGCTCCTGGCGCAGCAGCGCGCCGGCCTGGGCGCCGGCGTCGGCCATGGCCATGATGTCGTCGGCGGTGATGTCCTCGATGCGCGCGCTGGGCACCTTGAACCAGCGGAAGATGAGGTTGGCCGCGCTGCCGAAGACCCACACCAGCGGCGCGAACAGCCACATGCACAGCTGCATCGGCTGCACCACGGCAACCGCGATGCGCTCGGGCTGGAGCATCGCAAGGCGCTTGGGCATGAGGTCGGCGAACAGTACGAAGGCCGAGGTGACGAAGACGAAGGAAAGGATGAAGGCGACGGTCTCGAGCCTCGGGCCGTCGTAGAGCGGGCGCAGCAGCTCTTCGACGTGGGGTGACAGCGTCTGCTCGCCGACGATGCCGCCGAGGATGGCGACGGCGTTGAGGCCGATCTGCACCACGGTGAAGAACTTGCCGGGGCTTTCCTGCAGCGCGAGCACGCGCTGCGCATTGACCTGCCCCCCTTCGGCCATCAGCCGCAGCTTGATCTTGCGCGAGGCGGCAAGCGAAATCTCGGACATCGAGAAGAAGGCGCTGACTGCGATCAGCAGCAGGATGAAGAACAACTCGTTGACAGGCACGACGACTCCCTTGGGATGAAGGCCCCGCCGGAAGGCAAAACCAGAATCGAGGCCGCGAGTCTATCACCGCGGCCCGAGCGCCATTTGAGGGCCGATGCGGATCCGGACGCTACCGTTCGCGACAGGGCCGCGCTTTCTGTAGGCGCGCCGGAAGGCGCGAACACGGCGATGGAGACCCGCCTGCGCGTCGCGTGCGGGAACGCCGAGGTTCGCGGCTGCCGCCGCTCCTACCGGGCCGCGCTTTCTGTAGGCGCGCCGGAAGGCGCGAACACGGCGATGAAGACCCGCCTGCGCGTCGCGTGCGGGAACGCCGGGGTTCGCGGCTGCCGCCGCTCCTACAGGGGCGGGATTTCTGTAGCGGATACGGCGGCTTTGGCGGAGCGGCGCGGGGTGTTGCGGCGTGGCGGATTGACGAAAAACCCGCCCGGCGCGGGTGCGCGGGGCGGGCTTGGGGTGCGGCGCGGTTGCAGGGACCGCGCGGATCGGTCAGTGCGACGAGGCGGTCGCGGCGCCGACGCCGGTCTGAGCGCGCACGTACTGGTCCTCGAAGGCTTCCTTCTCGGCCACCGCGGCCTTGCTGCTGTCGAGGGTCGAGAACAGCCAGGTCATGAAGAAGGCGATCGGCATCGAGAACAGCGCGGGCTGGGTGTAGGGGAAGATCGCCGAGGCGTTGCCCAGCACATCCACCCACACCGACTTGGACAGCAGCACGAACAGCACTGCGCTGACCAGGCCGGAGTAGCCGCCGACCAGGGCGCCCTTGGTGGTGAGGCCCTTCCAGTACATCGACAGGATCAGCACCGGGAAGTTGGCCGAAGCCGCCACGCCGAAGGCGAGCGCGACCATGAACGCGATGTTCATCTTCTCGAAGGCCATGCCGAGCAGCACCGCGACCACGCCAAGGCCGATGGTGGCGAACTTCGACACGCGCAGCTCGGTGGCTTCGTCGGCCTTGCCCTTCATGATGACGCGCGAGTAGATGTCGTGCGAGATCGCCGACGCGCCGGCCAGCGCCAGGCCGGCCACCACCGCGAGGATGGTCGCGAACGCCACCGCCGACAGGAAGCCGAGCAGCAGGTTGCCGCCGACCGCGTTGGCCAGGTGCATGGCGATCATGTTGCCGCCGCCGATGACCTTGCCGCCGATCACACCACCTTCGAAGAACTGCGGGTTCTGGCCGACGATGATGATCGCGCACAGGCCCATGATGGCGATGACGTTGAAGAAGTAGGCGACGATGCCCGAGGCGTAGAGCACCGACTTGCGTGCTTCCTTGGCGTCGGTCACGGTGAAGAAGCGCATCAGGATGTGCGGCAGGCCGGCGGTGCCGAACATCAGGCCGAGGCCGAGCGAGATCGCGGTGACCGGATCGGCGAGCAGGCTGCCGGGGTTGAGCAACTTTTCACCGAGCTTGTGCACTTCCATCGCGCGGTTGGTGAGCTCGTCGAACGAGAAGCCGAACTGGCTGAACGCGAGCACGCCCACCGCGGTGCCGCCGATCAGCAGCATGCAGGCCTTGATGATCTGCACCCAGGTGGTGGCGACCATGCCGCCAAAGGTGACGTACACCATCATCAGCGCGCCGACGACGACAAGCGCGATGTTGTAGTCGAGACCGAACAGCAGCTTGATGAGCTGGCCGGCACCGACCATCTGCGCGACGAGGTAGAAGCACACCACGGTCAGCGAGCTGATCGCCGCCATCGTGCGCACCTTGCCCTGGTCGAGGCGGTAGGCGGTGATGTCGGCGAAGGTGAACTTGCCAAGGTTGCGCAGGCGTTCGGCCATCAGGAACAGGATGATCGGCCAGCCGACGAAGAAGGACAGCATGTAGATGTAGGCATCGACACCCTGCGCGTACATCATCGCGGTGAGACCGAGCAGCGTGGCCGCGGACATGTAGTCACCGGCGATCGCGAGGCCGTTCTGGAAGCCGGTGATGCCGCCGCCGGCAGTGTAGAAGTCGGCGGTCGACTTGGTGCGGCTGGCCGCCCAGTAGGTGATGCCCAGGGTCATCAGCACGAACACGAAGAACATGCCGATGGCGTGGAGGTTGAGCGGCTGCTTCTCGGCCGCGTCCATCGCGGGACCGGCGGCGAGCGCGAGCGGGCTGGCAGCCAGGGCCAGGAGGCCGGCGCCGAGGCGGGAACGGAGCTGCGTGGTCATCATTTTTCCTCCTTCCAGGCGGCCTTGACGAGTTCCTTGTTGATGTCGTCGAACTCGCCGTTGGCGCGGCGGACGTACACCAGGGTCAGGACCCAGAAGAAGATGAATTGCAGCAGGCCGGCGAGGATGCCGAAGGTGAGGTTGCTACCCTCGAACAGGCGCTTGCCGATGAGCTCGGGCGCGAAGGCCACGAGCAGCACGAAGCCGTAGAAGATGACCAGGACGATCGCCGCAAGGATGCCCGCGAAGCGGGTCCGCTTGGCTACCAGTTCCGTGAACCGCGGATTGCGCCGGATGTGCGCATACATCGAAATAGACACTTTCTCTCCCTCCCAAGGATAAGCAACGCATGAAACGCTGTGCCTCCACCTTCCTCCAGCCCGTTGCACCGTCTGTCGCGGCATCTTGAGCGAGCGGATGATATATCATCCATAAGACTCCATACACATCCGTATGGAAAAATTTTATTTATCGAAATCAGCCGACTCCATGAACACTCGAATCGACCTGGATATCGCCGACGGCCTGGCGACCGTGACCCTGCACAACCCGGCCAAGCTCAACGCGGTCAATGCGGCAATGTGGCGCGGGCTGTCGGCAGCGATGGCGCGCATCACGGCCGACGACGCGGTGCGCTGCGTGATCGTGCGCGGCGCAGGCGACGAGGCCTTCGCCGCCGGCGGTGACATCGAGGAGTTCCGCAGCGTGCGCGCGACGGTGGATGCCGCGCTGCACTATCACGAGGACCTGGTGGCGAGCGCGCTGAACGCGATCCGCGACTGCGCGGTGCCGACGGTGGCGGCGATCCGCGGCGCCTGCGTGGGCGGCGGGCTGGAGATCGCGGGCTGCTGCGACATCCGCATCGCGGGCGAGTCGGCACGCTTCGGCGCGCCGATCAATCGCCTGGGGTTCTCGATGTATCCGGGGGAGATGGCCGGCCTGCTCGCCCTCGTGGGGCCGGCGGTGGTGCTGGAGATCCTCCTCGAGGGCCGCATCCTGTCGGCGCGCGAGGCTCTCGCCAAGGGCTTGCTGACGCGGGTGGTGGACGACGAGCAGGTGTTCGCCGAAGCCGCCGCCTGCGCCGCGCGCATCTGCGCCGGCGCGCCGCTGGTGGCGCGCTGGCACAAGCAGTGGGTGCGCCGCCTGATGAACGGCACGCCGCTGAGCGCAGAGGAACGGCGGCGCGCCTTCGATTTCCTGACAACCGAGGACTACCGCGAAGGCCTCGCGGCATTCAGCGAAAAGCGCACGCCGGTGTTCAGGGGGCGGTGAACGGCGCAACTTCGCGGCTTCCGCCCTCCTACATTCGTCACGCCCTGTAGGAGCGGCGGCAGCCGCGAACCCCAGCGCCCCGCAGGCGACGCACACGCCGATCTCCGTCGCCGTGTTCGCGCCTTCCGGCGCGCCTACCGAAGGCTTGGCGCCTGTGTAACTTCGTCCGCCTTCGCGCAATCGACATCGCCAAAGCAAAGAACCCACAGATTTGACCCCTGATGTGATTTTGCACACAGGCGATCGGACCAACGGTGCATAGCATTCGCGCTGCACCGCAACAGGCCGACGTCATCGTGCGCCTGCGCCCCCCAAACGGGTCGCAGGCGCATCGCCCGAGGCCCCCTGGTGCAACGCCAGGGCCCGCGTTTGTGGCTCGTGATCAACACCCGGACGAGCACCGAACACACCATGCGCCTCGAGGATTACGGACTTTCCAGCCTCAAGATCTCGACCTACCTCGAGAGCACGGCTGCGCCGGCACCCTCGCTCGCCGCCGCGGCGCGCGCCGAACGTGCACCGCGCGGGATCTACCTGTCGGTGCGCACGAAGTTCGCCCTCTCCTGCGTGCTCGCGGTGCTGTGGGCGGTGCTGTCGTATCAGCTCGCACAGCGCTGGATCGCCGACCTGTCGGTGCTGATCGGGCCGGTCGCGGCCTACGCGTCGATCATCGGCATCGCGATCCTCCCCGGTTTCATGAACGCCTTCATGGTCGCGAGCCTGCTGCTCGACCGCCGCCCGCCGCTGACGCGCGCGTCGCTGCTCGAGCTGCCGCCGATCACCATCCTGGTCGCTGCCTACAACGAGGAAGCGTCGATCGCCGACACCCTGCGCAGCATCGACGCCCAGCACTATCCCGGCCATCTGCGCGTGGTGGCGATCAACGACGGCTCGAAGGACGGCACCGCGGCGATCCTCGACCACGCACGCGCGCAGTATCCCTGGCTCGACGTGATCCACATGGCGCACAACGGGGGCAAGTCCGCCGCGCTGAACGCCGGCTTCGCGACCGTGAGCACCTCGCTGGTGATCACCATCGACGGCGACTCCTACCTGTACCGCGACGCGCTCGCCAACCTGGTGCGCCGCATCATGGAAGACCCGGACGGGACCGCCGCGGTGGCCGGCGCCGTGCTGGTGCGCAACTCGCGCAAGAATCTGGTGACCCGGGTGCAGGAATGGGACTATTTCCACGGCATCGCGGCGGTCAAGCGCATCCAGTCGCTGTACCAGGGCACGCTGGTGGCACAGGGCGCGTTCTCCATCTATCGCGCCGAGGCGCTGCGCCAGGTGGGCGGCTGGCAGCACGTCGTCGGCGAGGACATCGTGCTCACCTGGGCGCTGCTCGAGGCCGGCTACCGCGTCGGCTACAGCGAGAACGCCTGCTTGTTCACCAACGCGCCCGAGACCTGGGGGCAGTTCATCCGCCAGCGCCAGCGCTGGTCGCGCGGCCTGATCGAGGCCTTCAAGAGCCACTGGCGGCTGCTGTTCAAGGCGCGCCCGTCGACGATGTTCGTGTGGTGGAACGCGCTCTTTCCTTACCTCGACCTGGTGTACAGCGTGGTCTTCGTGCCCGGGCTGGTGCTGGCGCTTTTCGGCCACTACGACATCGCCGGGCCGATGACGCTGGTGGTGCTGCCGCTGGCGATGCTGGTCAACTTCCTCATGTACCAGATCCAGAACGGGATGTTCCGCGCGCAAGGCCTCAAGGTGCGGCGCAACGTGTTCGGCTTCATCACCTACGCCCTGCTCTA
>JAKLLJ010000430.1 GCA_023150215.1 Thauera sp.
GGCGGGTGCGCGTGGCCGTGCTGGCCTTGCGTTCGACGAAGGACACCGGCTCGCGCGGCGGCGCCTGCGGGCGCACACGCAGCGGCTGCGCCAGGGCGGCGTCGCGCAGGGCCGCATCGATCAGGCCGGCGCCGGCCATCACGCGCAGGTGGGCATCGACCAGCGCGCCCAGGTCGGCCACGCCGTCGAGCAGGTAGTACGAGGGCCGGCGCTGCGCCACGAACAGCGCCAGCACCTGCTTGAAGGCCAGCGCCCGCTCGGCCAGCGGCAGGGTCGCGGCCTGCGCATCGTCGGCCAGCAGGCGGTCCATCTCGGCAATGTCGCGGCCGAACCAGGCCCACAGGCCATCGCCGATGCCGTTGACCTCGCCGAAGCCGGCCCGCGCGGCCAGCGGCACGGTGTTGAGGTAGTCCAGCACGATCTCGCGCCGGCGCGGCCGGGTGTCCTCGCCGCGGCTGTAGGCACGCAGCGTGGCGCTGGCCATCTGGCGCAGCTTCTCGGCGGCCGAGTCGGTGCGCCCGTCGGGCGAGTGGCGGTACTTCTCGATCTGCGTGGCCAGCGTGCTGCCGCCGCCGGCC
>JAKLLJ010000431.1 GCA_023150215.1 Thauera sp.
TCGGACGGCGCCGGCAAGACGACGCTGATGCGGATTCTGACCGGCCTCCTGGTGCCGAACGCCGGCCACGTCACCTTGGCAGGCTATGACGTGGTCAAGGACAACGACGCCATTCACGTCGCCAGCGGCTACATGCCGCAACGCTTTGGACTGTACGAAGACCTGTCGGTGATGGAGAACATGCGCCTGTATGCGCAGTTGCGCGGCATGGATGCGGACCGCAACGCCGATCTGTTTGCCGAGCTGCTGGACTTCACGCGGCTCGGACCCTTCACCAAACGCCTGGCCGGCAAGCTCTCCGGCGGCATGAAGCAGAAGCTGGGCCTTGCCTGTGCGCTCATGGCGCGGCCGAAGGTGCTGCTGCTGGACGAGCCGGGCGTGGGTGTCGACCCGGTCAGCCGCCAGGACTTGTGGCGCATGGTGCAGGCGCTGACCGATGAAGGCATGGCCGTGGTCTGGTCCACCGCCTATCTCGACGAAGCCGAGCGCTGCGAGAGCGTGCTGCTGCTGAACCAAGGGCAGCTCCTGTTCGATGGCCCGCCGCAGGAGCTGACCGCACAGCTCGAAGGCCGCAGTT
>JAKLLJ010000432.1:0-290 GCA_023150215.1 Thauera sp.
GGTCGATGGGCTTGGCGATGTGACCGCGCATGCCCAGCGCCAGGCAGCGCTCGCGCTCCTCGACCATCGCGTGTGCGGTCATCGCCAGCACCGGCAGCCGGCGCCAGTCGGGGTGCTCGCGCATCGCCCGCGTGGTCTCGTAGCCGTCGAGCACCGGCATCTGCAGGTCCATCAGCACCACGTCGTAGGATGCGGTGCCCTGGCGCTCCAGGCGGTCCAGGGCCTCGCGGCCCTGCGCGGCCATGTCGACCTGGGCGCCGGCCTGCAGCAGCAGCTCGCTGGCGAGCTGG
>JAKLLJ010000432.1:300-575 GCA_023150215.1 Thauera sp.
CCGCGGCGGCTGCGCCGCCCGGGCGACCGCTGGGCAGCGGGCCGGCGCTCCCGTCGGCCAGCAGGCTGCGGCGCAGCATCTCGGGCACGATGGGCTTGGGCAGGAAGCCGCTGGCGCCGGCCTGCAGGGCGCTGCTGCGCAGGCTGTCCCAGCCATAGGCCGAGATGACCATCACCCGGGTGACCCCGCCGAGGGCACCCTGCAGGCGGCGCAGCACCTCGCCGCCGTCCAGGTCGGGCAGCACCCAGTCGAGCAGCAGCAGGTCGAAGGGCTGG
>JAKLLJ010000433.1 GCA_023150215.1 Thauera sp.
GCGTGCGCAACACCGAGCTGCAGGGGCACCCGGAGCTGACCGGCGACCAGGGCTTCAAGGCGACGCACATCATCTGGCCCGAGCAGAGCGTCACCGACTACCTGCTGAAGCTGATCGAGTTCCCCGAGGCGCTGCAGGTGCTCGAGTTCGCCGACGGCAAGGCCAGCCTGATCGCGGTGCGCGCGTTCGCCGGCGGTCCGCTGGTGTCGCAACCGATCCAGGCGCTGCGCAAGCACATCCCGAACGTCGACACGCGCATCGTCGCGATCTTCCGCAACGACCGCAGCATCCAGTGCGAGGCGCAGACGATGATCCAGCCCGGCGACGAGGTGTTCTTCCTCGCCGCCAGCGAGAACATCCGCACCGTGATGGCCGAATTGCGCCGGATGGACAAGCCGGTGCGGCGCGTGCTGCTCGCCGGCGGCGGCAACATCGGCCTGCGCCTGGCGAGAGCGCTCGACACCGGCGAAGGCGTGGGCACGCCCGAGAAGTTCAACGTCAAGATCATCGAGGCGAACAAGCGCCGCTGCGAGTACCTCGCGGGCCAGCTGTCGTCGTCGGTGCTGGTGCTGC
>JAKLLJ010000434.1 GCA_023150215.1 Thauera sp.
TGGCGCGCATGGCGGCCGACGGCATGAAGAAGGCGACGATGGAGCTGGGCGGCCACTCGCCGGTGATCGTGTTCGACGACGTCGACCCGGTGAAGACGGCCGAGATCGCCGCCGCCGGCAAGTACCGCAACGCCGGCCAGGTCTGCATCTCGCCGACGCGCTTCTTCGTGCAGGAGAAGGTGTTCGACAAGTTCGCCGACAAGTTCATCGACATCGCCAAGAACCTCAAGGTCGGCAACGGCCTGGAGGCCGGCACGCAGATGGGCCCGCTCGCCAACATCAGGCGCGTCAACGCCATGGAGGGGATCGTCGCCGACGCGCAGGGCAACGGCGCCAGGATCCAGACCGGCGGCAAGCGCATCGGCAACCAGGGCTACTTCTTCCAGCCCACGGTCGTGACCAACGTCGACGAGAAGTCGAAGCTGATGCGCGACGAGCCGTTCGGGCCGGTGGCGCCGCTCGTGCCGTTCAAGACGTTCGACGAGGTGGTCAAGCGCGCCAACGCGCTCGAGTACGGGCTTGCCGCCTATGCCTTCACCCACTCGACGGCGACCGCGACGGCGGTGGCCGAC
>JAKLLJ010000435.1 GCA_023150215.1 Thauera sp.
CGACCAGAGCGGCAACACCCTGCTGATCCTGGCGGCCCGCGAAGAGCAGCCTGCCGTGGTGGCCGAACTCATCAAGCAGCGCGGCGTCAGGCTCGACGCTCGCAACGCCGCGGGCGACAGCGCCCTGATGCTGGCTGCGCTGCGTGGCTACACGGGCATCGCCGAGCAATTGCTCAAGGCCGGCGCGCCGTTTGAGCACGGTGGCTGGAACCCCATGCTCTATGCTGCCTTCGAGGGGCGCACCGGCATCGTCGATCTGCTCCTGGCCAAGGGCGCGAGCCCCGACGCGCAGGCACCCAACCGCAGCTCGGCGCTGATGTTTGCCGCCCGCAACGGCCACGATGAGGTCGTTGCCCGCCTGCTCAAGGCCGGGGCGAGTCTCGACCTGAAGAACGACCAGGGCGAGACGGCCGAGAGCTGGGCGATGAAATATCGTAACACCGACATCGCCGAACTGATTGCGGCGGAACGCAAGGCCCGCACGGCCCGCGGCAGGTAAGCTCCGGGGCTGCCGGCTTGCCCGGCGTGCTTCGGGCCGGCTCCGGGTGGAAAGCGGCCTGGCTCACGACGCG
>JAKLLJ010000436.1:0-284 GCA_023150215.1 Thauera sp.
AGCGTGTGCAGGATCGGGCAGTCGGGCCGTTCGTCGCCGGCGCAACACCGGATCAGCGCCTTGAGCGTCGCGGCCATCTCCAGCATGCTCTCGATGCGCCGGTCCAACTCGTCGATGTGTTGCTGGGCCAGACGCTTTACATCAGCACTCTGGCGCGACTTGTCATTCCACAGTCCCAGCAAGTCCGTGATCTCGGCCACCGAGAAGCCGAGGTCGCGCGAACGCCGGATGAAATGCAACCGGTGAACGTCGTCCTGGGTATAGGCGCGGTAGCCCGAATCGGT
>JAKLLJ010000436.1:294-570 GCA_023150215.1 Thauera sp.
GGATCAGACCGATTTGCTCGTAGTAGCGGATCATTTTGGCCGAGACCTTCGAGGCCTTGGATGCTTCACCGATGTTCATGGTGTTCCTCCTTTCTCAATGAGCGGTATCCGCCGCCAGCGGCGGCTGGAAGCGGCGCAGGCGCAGCGCGTTGCCGAGCACGAACACGCTGGACAGCGCCATCGCGCCAGCCGCGAAGATCGGCGACAACAGCACACCGTATGCGGGGTACAGGACGCCAGCGGCCACCGGGATCAGGGCCGTGTTGTAGCCAAACG
>JAKLLJ010000437.1 GCA_023150215.1 Thauera sp.
GTGGGCACCCTTTACAAGCAGGTGTCGCCCTTCGAGGCGAAGAAGGTGGGCGCAGCGCTGGTGTCGCGCAACATCGCGCGGCACATCGAGACGCATTTTCTCAGCAAGCCGAAGAGCTGGAAACCTCTGATTTACTGCTGGCGCGGCGGCCAGCGCAGCGGCGCGATGACCGTGGTGCTGGGCCAGATCGGCTGGGCGGCGCGGCGCCTGGAGGGGGGCTACAAGACCTTCCGCCAGGGCGTGCTCGAAGCCCTCGACGCGCTGCCGCCGACGCTGCGCTTCAACATCCTGTGCGGGCCCACCGGCAGCGCCAAGACGGCGCTGCTCGACGCACTGGCCGCCGAGGGCGCCCAGGTGCTCGACCTCGAAGGCCTGGCCTGCCACCGGGGCTCGGTCCTGGGCGGCGCGCCCAACACCAACCAGCCGGGCCAGAAGGCCTTCGAGACGCGGCTGTGGTCGGCCCTGCGCGGCTTCGACCCGGCGCGCCCGGTGTGGGCCGAGTCCGAGAGCCGGCGTGTCGGGCGGCTGCATGTGCCCGGCGTGCTCTTCGAGTGCCTGCGGGACGGCGC
>JAKLLJ010000438.1 GCA_023150215.1 Thauera sp.
TGCTGGCGTCGGCGATCTTGTCGAGGTGGTCGCGCTGGCGTGGTGTCAGCGGGTCGCGCCGCAGCAGGTGCGCGAAGCCGACGATGGCGTTCATCGGCGTGCGGATCTCGTGGCTCATGTTGGCCAGGAAGGCGCTCTTGGCCTGGCTGGCCGCGTCGGCGGCCTGCTTGGCCTGCGCCAGCGCCAGCTCGGTGCGGCGGCGCTGCACGATGCCGTGCAGGTCGGTGGCCACCAGGGCCAGTTCGCGTTCGTCCTCGGCGTCGTAGTCGCGCTCGCGACCGCTGGCGCAGAGCACCTGGCGCAGCGGCCCGTCGGCGTCGTCGTCCACGCCCAGCGGCACGGCCAGCAGGCGGGCCTGCGGCTGCGGGTCTGCATGGCGGACCGGCGCTTGCGCCTGCAGGGCCCGGGCTGCCAGGGCGGCCCGGTGGTCGGCGCCCTCCGGCGGGGCCTGCCCTGCGCACAGTCGCGGGGTCAGGCCGTCGGTCGACTCGAACAGGCAGACGGCGTGGCTGCCGCTCAGGTGGCGTGCCTCTTCCAGGCCAGCGAGCCAGAGGGCGGCCTCGTCGA
>JAKLLJ010000439.1 GCA_023150215.1 Thauera sp.
GGTTGAGCGCCGCCCTGTTCTTTCGTGCCGGCCGTGATGTTTCCGTCCGGGCGGTGGAAGCTGCGCAGAATTATAGTCCCGACCATGAACACTGCCGCCGCGTCGAGGGTGCCTCTGTAGGAGCGGCGGCAGCCGCGAAAAGGGCGCCTGGGTTCGCGCCGATGGTGATTGCCTGCGGCACCGCCGAATTCGCGCCTGCCGGCGCTCCTACATGAACTGTCCAAGGTGCGGGTCGGTGACACCGTCGTGATCGGCACATCGCCTTCGGCCATGCGCCGCGGGAATAGCGGGCAGACCACGTTTTCCGGGGGCTGGGGGGTGAGGCTCAGGTTGATCCCCCGTCCAGGCGCTGGCGGCCTCGTTGCCCTGAAACGCGACGACCGCCGGCGGTGTGGCGTGGCGGTCGCGGGGGTTTGGAGCTCGGCGGAGCCTGGTGATCGGCGGGCGCTGGGCTGACGGCTGCAGTCGGGATTTGTGCGGGGGCGAGGGGGATGAAAAATTCGCGGCTTCCGCCGCTCCTACAGGAAGCCGGGGGTGCTTCGGGTACATTCGCGGCTTCCGCCGCT
>JAKLLJ010000043.1 GCA_023150215.1 Thauera sp.
CAGCCGCCCGCGGCGGGCGCGGACTCGGCGGTGGATGCGGCCGCAGGCGCGGCGCTCTTGCCGCCGCCCTTGAAGTCGGTGGCATACCAGCCCGAGCCCTTGAGCTGGAAGCCGGCTGCCGACAACTGCTTGGCGTAGCCGGTGGTGCCGCAGGCGGGGCAGACGGACAAGGGTTCGTCGCTCATTTTCTGCAGGTGTTCCTTCTGGAAACCGCAACTCGGGCAACGATATTCATAGATGGGCATGAGGTGCTCCCGGAAACAAGTGCGCAAGTCTAACGCAATGCAGCATAAGGAAAAAGCGCGCCGGAATCGGTCGCGCGCGGGAGGGAGATGAGGGCGGCTGGGGCCGGATTCAAGCCCGCTGGCGGGCTGTGTGTGCGTTCACAGCAGCCCGAGGTAGCGCTCCGTGATCCAGTTGCCCCAGAACAGCGCGATCAGGCCTGCGGCCGCGAGGTAGGGGCCGAAGGGAATCGGCGCGTTGCGGCCATGGCGACCGAGCACGATGAGGGCGATGCCGACCACGGCGCCGACCAGCGACGAGAGCAGGATGGTCAGCGGCAGCAACTGCCAGCCGAGCCAGGCGCCGATCGCCGCGAGCAGCTTGAAGTCGCCGTAGCCCATGCCTTCCTTGCCGGTGGCGAGCTTGAACAGCCAGAACACCCCCCACAGCGCGAGATAGCCCGCCATCGCGCCGATCACCGCACTCGGCAACTCGGTGTAAGTGGTGCCAAGGTTGAAGGCGAGCCCCAGCCACAGCAGCGGCAAGGTGAGGTCGTCGGGCAGCAGCTGGGTGTCGAGGTCGATGAAGGTGAGGGCGACCATCGCCCACACGAACAGCAACGCGCCGGCGGCGGCGGCGCCGAAGCCGAAGTGCCAGGCGGCGAAGGCCGACAGCACGGCGCTGATCACCTCGACGGTCGGATAACGCTTGCTGATCCCCGCGCCGCAGTGCCCGCAGCGCCCGCGCAGCATCAGGTAGCTGAGGAGCGGGATGTTCTCGAGCAGGGTGATCTGGTGGCCGCAATGCGGGCAGCGCGAGCGTGGCGTGGCGAGGTTGAAGCGCTCGCTGGCGGGGGCGTCTTCGCCGCGCAGTTCGGCGGCCTGGGCGTGCCAGTCGCGCTCCATCATCTTTGGTAGGCGATGGATCACCACGTTCAGGAAGCTGCCGACGAAGAGTCCGAGCAGGCCGGCGAGGACGGTGAAGGCGACCGGGTCGCGCAACAGTTCCGACATGGGATCAGACCACCGAGCCGAGCTTGAAGATCGGCAGGTACATCGCCACGACCAGTCCGCCGATGATGGTGCCGAGGAAGACCATGATCAGCGGTTCGAGCAGCTGCGAAAGACCGGCGACGGCGTCGTCGACCTCCTGCTCGAAGAAGTCGGCGACCTTGGACAGCATCCCGTCGAGCTGGCCGGATTCTTCGCCGATCGACACCATCTGCACCACCATGGTCGGGAATACGTCGGCGCTCTGCATCGCGATCGTGAGGCTGGTGCCGGTGCTGACATCGCTCTGGATCTGGCGTGTCGCCACCAGGTAAACATGGTTGCCGGCAGCGCCGCCCACCGAGTCGAGTGCTTCGACCAGTGGCACGCCGGCGGCGAACATGGTCGACAGGGTGCGCGTCCAGCGCGCCACCGTGGCCTTGCGGATGATCGGGCCGATCACCGGAAAGCGCAGCAGCAAGCGGTCGAGCGCGATCTGCATCGCGGTGGAGCGCTTGTAGCTCCAGGCGATGGCGGCGATCGCCGCGATCAGCGCGCCGAAAATCAGGTACCAGTACGCCACGAAGGCGTCGGACATCGCGATCACCAGCAGCGTCGGCGCCGGCAGCTCGGCGCCGAAGTTGGCGAACACGCTCTTGAACTCGGGAATCACGAACAGCATCATCACCGACACCACCAAGCCCGCCACCACCACCACTGCGGTGGGGTAGAACAGCGCGGACTTGATCTTGCTCTTGATGGCGAGGATCTTTTCCTTGTAGGTTGCGATGCGGTCGAGCAGGCTGTCGAGGATGCCGGCCTGCTCGCCAGCGGCGACCAGATTGCAGAACAGCTTGTCGAAATGCACCGGGTGCTTGGCAAAGGCCTGTGAAAGGTTCGAGCCAGTCTCGACGTCGGTGCGGATGTCGTTGAGCAGGCGCGACAGCGCCGGATTGCCGGAGCCCTTCATCGCAATGTCGAAGGCCTGCAGCAGCGGCACGCCCGACTTCATCATGGTGGCGAGCTGGCGGGTGAAGAGGGCGATGTCCTTGTCCGAGATGCGCCCGCCGCGCGACATCTTCTGCTTCTTGATCTTGCTGACCTGGATGCCCTGGCGGCGCAGCATGGCCTGCACCATGGCGTCGCCGGTGGCGCGGATCTCGCCACGGACGACCTTGCCAGTCTTGTCCTTGCCTTCCCAGTTGTACAGATCCTCCTTGGGACCTGTGGCACGTGCCGCGCGGCTTGCAGTTGCCATGAAATCGAACGTCCTTTATTCGTTGGTCGTCGCCAGCACTTCTTCCAGCGAGGTGATGCCTGCCCTGACCTTGCGCAGGCCCGACTGGCGAAGGTCGAGCACACCCTCGCGTTGTGCCTGCGCGGCGATGTCCATCGAGTTGCCGCCGGTCATGATGATGCGCGCGATCTCCTCGGTGATCGGCATGACCTGGTAGATGCCCACCCGGCCCTTGTAGCCGCTGCCCTTGCAGCGCTCGCATCCCGCCGGCGCCATCGGCTGCCAGCTGCCGTCGAGGTCTTCGGCGCCGAAGCCCGCTTCGAGCAGGGCCTGGGCGGGAATGTCGACCGGCTTCTTGCACGAGCATAGCCGGCGCGCAAGTCGCTGAGCCGTGATCATGATCACCGATGATGCGATATTGAACGGCGCCACGCCCATGTTCTTGAGGCGTTCCAGCGTCGAGGGGGCATCGTTGGTATGCACGGTGGACATGACCAGGTGGCCGGTTTGCGCTGCCTTGACGGAAATCTCGGCGGTCTCCAGGTCGCGGATCTCGCCCACCATGATGATGTCCGGGTCCTGGCGCAGGAAGGCGCGCAGTGCCGTCGAGAACGTCAGTCCGGCCTTCTCGTTGACGTTGACCTGGTTGATGCCGGGAAGGTTGATTTCCGCCGGATCCTCGGCGGTGGAGATATTCACCCCCGGCTTGTTGAGCAGGTTGAGGCAGGTGTAGAGCGACACCGTCTTGCCCGAGCCGGTGGGACCGGTGACGAGGATCATGCCGTAAGGGCGGCCGACTGCGGCGAGCAGTGCTTCCTTCTGCTCGGGGTCGTAGCCGAGCGCCTCGATGCCCAGCATCGCCGAGCTCGGGTCGAGGATGCGCATCACGATCTTTTCGCCGTGCAGCGTGGGCAGCGTGGAGACGCGGAAATCGATGGCCTTGCTCTTGGTCAGCATCAGCTTCATGCGCCCGTCCTGGGGCACGCGCTTCTCGGAGATGTCGAGGCGGGAGATGACCTTGATGCGCGCCGCGATCTTGTCCTTGAGCACCAGCGGCGGCTGCGATATGTCGCGCAGGATGCCGTCGGTGCGCACGCGGATGCGGTAGAACTTCTCGTAGGGCTCGAAGTGGACGTCGGAGGCGCCCTCGTTGATCGCGTCGATCAGCACCTTCTGGATGAACTTGACCACCGGCGCGTCGTCGACCTCGCTGGAGTCTTCCTCGTCGCGCGACTGGGATGCGCTGTCCTGCTGCAGCAGGTCCATGTCGAACGCTTCGCCGGTGAGCTCCTTGAGCGTGTCCGAGGCGGATTCGGACAGGGTGTCGACGACGCGCTTGAGCTTGTCCGCCTCGACGATCACCAGTTCGAGCTGCAGGCCGGTCTGGAAGCGGATCTCGTCGAGCGCGCGCAGGTTGGACGGATCGGCGGTGGCGAGCGTGATGCGGTTCTGGCGCTTGGCCAGCGGCGCGACCTGGTGCTTGGCGAGCAGCTTGCGATCGACCGCCTCGCGTGCGAATGCCGCCGGGTCGAAGGCCGAAATGTCGAACAGCGGGTAGCCGAAGGTGTCGGCGGCGAAGCGGGCCATCGCCGTGCAGCTCATCAGGCCGCGGTTGGCCACCTCGAGCATGAAGGCGCCGGCGCCTTCACCCGCATGCACCGTGCACGCGACGGCATCCGCCTCTTTCAGGTGTCCGTGCTGGATCAGGGCCCTGGCAAAGCCGCTCAGGGCCGGTTTGGAGGTTGCCGCCATGCCTTGCTCGTGTCCGGGTTGCGGTCGATGTTGCCCGCGGCCTCCGGCCTTGTAAAGATGCCTGCCGGTGTGCGTGCGGCGGGTTCGCTCATGGTGTCGCGTCGTTGGCCAGCGGGCGGAAGATGCGCGCGGTGCGCACCATGCGGTCCTGGGTCTGCACGACCTCGATCGGGATGTCGCCGATCTTCATCGACACCCCGGTCTCGGGAATGTCCTGCAGGTGCTCGAGGATCAGGCCGTTGAGTGTCTTGGGTCCGTCGATCGGCAGCGCAAGGCCGAGGCGGCGGTTCAGCGCGCGCAGGTTGGTCGAGCCGTCGACCAGCACGCAGCCGTCCTCGCTCCAGTGCAGGCGATGGCCCGCGTCCGGGATGCTGGTGGTGAACTTGCCGATCAGCTCCTCGATGATGTCCTCGAGCGTGATCAGGCCAAGGATCTCGCCGTATTCGTCCACCACGAAGGCGAGCCGCTGCTGGTTCTCCTGGAAGAACTGGATCTGCGAGTAAAGCGGGGTGTCGGCCGGCACGAAGTACGGGCGCGCGAGCAGTTCGCGGATGCGTTCGACGCTGAAGGTTTCCTCGAGCGTGTCGCCGAGCAGCCGGCGCTGATGCAGCACGCCGATCACGTGCTCGCTGTCGCCGTCGTAGACCGCCAGCCGGGTGTGGAAGCTGGTGGCGATCTGGCGGCGGATGATGTCTTCCGGATCGGACAGGTCGATGCTTTCGATGGCCCCGCGCGGCGTCATCACGTCCTCGACGGTGATGCTCTCGAGGTCGAACAGGTTGAGCAGCATGCTGCGATGCTTGTGCGGAATGTACTGTCCGGAGTCGATCACCATCGCGCGCAGCTCCTCGACCGACAGCGCCGTGCTCGCCTCCTCCTTGGGCTGCAGGCGCAGCAGCGCGAGCAGTCCGCGCGAGAATAGGTTGATGAACCACACCAGGAAATAGGTGCCGCGCAGCAGTCCGGTGAGTGGGTAGGCGACGAAGGGGGCGAGCCGGTCGGCGTGGTTGGCGCCGATCACCTTCGGCGTGATCTCCGAGAACACCAGGATTGCGAAGGTGACTAGCAGGGTCGCCACGCCGAGTGCCCAGCTTTCATCGCCGAAGAGCTCGAGCGTGATCACGCTGACCAGGGTCGCCGCGGCCGTGTTGACCAGGTTGTTGAACAGCAGGATCACGCCGAGCAGGCGGTCGGTGCGGGCGAGCAGCTCAAGGGCCAGTCCGGCGCCGCGATTGCCCTGGCTGGCCAGTGAGCGCAGGCGATAGCGGTTGGCCGCCATCATGACCGTCTCCGACATCGAGAAGCAGGCCGACAATACCAGCAGCACGACGAGGGCGCCGAGCTGCAGCGTCAGGGTGATGTCCGTCACGAGGGGCGTGGGTGGTGGAGGGGCCCTGAGTATTGGAGTCGGTCAGGGGGCTGTCAAGCCGCGCGCCACCTGGCTGGCGCCACGCTCAGGTGCGGTGCAGCACGACCTCGATGACGAAGCGGCTGCCGACGTAGGCGAGCATCAGCGCGACAAAGCCGGCCAGCGTCCACCGCAGCGCGAGCCGGCCGCGCCAGCCCCACAGCCGCCGCCCGACCAGCAGGCCACCGAACAGGAACCACGACACGAAGGCGAACACTGTCTTGTGATCGACGCGGAAGGCCTGGCCGAACAGGGCCTCGGAGAACAGCACGCCGCTCGCCAGGGTCAGCGTGAGAAGCACGAAGGCGATCGAGATCAGGCGGAACAGCAGCGCCTCCATGGTCAGCAGCGGCGGCAGGCCGGAGAGCAGGCGGCTGAAGCGGGCGTTGTGCAACTGGCGTCCGGCCACCGACATCAGCATTGCGTGCAGCGCTGCCAGCGTGAACAGGCTGTAGGCCAGCATCGCCACCACGAAATGCGCGCGAAACGCCGGGGAGGTCGCGTTGGCGAGCACATGGTCGCCGGGGAACAGCAACGGCACCAGACTGCCCAGCGCGCCCGCGGGCATCACCGCCGCGTGCAGGCCGTCGAGCCGGGTGTAGAGCGTTTCCACCCAGTAGAAGCACACCGCCAGCCAGATCATCAGCGAGACCGCAACGCCGAAGCCGAAACGCATCTCGCTGCCCGGGAAGATCGCCAGATGCAGCGCGGCGCCGTGGCCGACGATCGCCAGCAGCAGCAGCAGGCGTTCGCGGCTGCTCATGCATTCGCGGCGCGGCTGCAGTGACGCGCTGCCCGTCATGCAGGTGCGCCAGAAAAACACGCCCAGGCCAGCGTAAAGCGAGGCGGGAAGCAGATGAAGTAGAATTGTGCGCATACGTAGCCGCAGTTTACTCCAAGTCACACGCCCAAGGCCTGCCCGAACATGCTCGACAATCTGACTCAACGCCTGTCCAAAGTCGTCAAGACCCTGCGCGGCCAGGCCCGCCTCACGGAAGAAAACATCCAGGAGGCGATGCGCGAGGTGCGCATGGCGCTGCTCGAAGCCGACGTCGCGCTGCCGGTGGTCAAGGACTTCGTCGCCAAGGTCAAGGAGAAGGCGGTCGGCCAAGAGGTGATCGCCTCGCTGACCCCCGGGCAGGCCCTGGTCGGCGTGGTGCACGACGAGCTCAAGGCGCTGATGGGTGGCGCCCACGAGGGCCTCGATCTGTCCACCCAGCCGCCCGCGGTGGTGCTGATGGCCGGCCTGCAGGGCGCGGGCAAGACCACGACCACCGGCAAGCTTGCCAAGCTGCTGCACGAGCAGCAGAAGAAGAAGGTGCTGGTGGTGTCCACCGACGTCTATCGCCCGGCAGCGATCGAGCAGCTGAAGACGGTGGCGGCACAGGCCGGGGTGGGCTTCTTCCCGTCCGAGACCGCGCAGAAGCCGGTCGACATCGCGCTCGCCGCGCTCGACTACGCGCGCAAGCACCACATCGACGTGCTGCTGGTCGACACGGCCGGCCGGCTCGCGGTGGACGAGGCCATGATGGCCGAGATCCAGGCCCTGCACGCCGCGGTCAAGCCGATCGAGACGCTGTTCGTGGTCGACGCGATGCTCGGCCAGGACGCGGTCAACACCGCGCGCGCCTTCAACGAGGCACTGCCGCTCACCGGCATCGTGCTGACCAAGCTCGACGGCGATTCGCGCGGCGGCGCGGCGCTGTCGGTGCGCCATGTCACCGGCAAGCCGCTCAAGTTCGCCGGCATCGGCGAGAAGCTCTCCGGACTCGAGCCCTTCCATCCCGACCGCATGGCCAGCCGCATCCTGGGCATGGGCGACATCCTCGGCCTGGTCGAGGAGGCGCGCCGCGGCGTCGATGAGGAAAAGGCCAAGGCCTTCGCGCAAAAGCTGAAGAGCGGCAAGGGCTTCGATCTCAACGACTTCAAGGAGCAGATCGCCCAGATGCGCAAGATGGGCGGGCTGTCGTCGATGATGGACAAGCTGCCGGCGCAGTTCGCGCAGGCTGCCGGCAAGCTGCAGGGCGGCGCCGAGGAGAAGGCGATCGGCCGCATCGAGGGCATCATCAACTCGATGACGCCGCTCGAGCGCGCCAAGCCCGAACTCCTCAAGGCCAGCCGCAAGCGCCGCATCGCAGCCGGCGCCGGGGTCACGGTGCAGGAGGTCAACCGCCTGCTCAGCCAGTTCGAGCAGACGCAGAAGGTCATGAAGCAATTCTCCAAGGGAGGCATGAACAAGATGATGCGGGCGATGAAGGGCATGATGCCGGGCGGCTTGCCCGGAATGCCGCGCTGAACGGGAGACGACGATGAAAGACATCCTCGTCGCCGTCGCGCGCGCCAGCCGCAGCCTGATGCGGCGCGACATCTTCTGGCACCTGCTGTGGCCGGGCCTGCTTGCGGTCGTGGTCTGGGCCGGGGTGGCGGTATATTCGTGGACGCCGGTCACCGAATGGCTCTACGCCACGGTCAGCGGCTGGTCGTGGATCGGCGGCTGGGTGTCGGCCTCGGAGACCACCGCGGCGATCGTGCTGGTGCTGATCCAGATCGCCACCGCGCTGCTCGTGGTGCCGCTGGTCTACGTCACCGCCGCGATGCTGGTGGCGACCATCGCGCTGCCGATGATGCTCGAGCGCGTCGCACGGACCGACTACGCCGACGTCGAGCAGCGCCGCGGCGGCTCTAACCTTGGCAGTGCGTTCAACTCCATCGTTGCCGCCGTGCTGTTCCTGATCGCGCTCGTGGTCTCGCTGCCGCTGTGGCTGATTCCCGGTGCCGGCCTGCTGATCTCGGTCGCGCTCACCGGCTGGCTCAACCAGCGCGCGTTCGGCTACGACGCGCTGATGTTCCACGCCGACAAGGGCGAGCTGCAGCGCCTGCGTGACGACTGGCGGCCGCAGATGCTGCTGCTCGGCGGTGGTGGCGCGCTGCTCGCCTACGTGCCGGTGATCAACCTGGTCGCGCCAGCCTTCGCCGGCCTTGCCTTCGTCCATTACATGCTGGAAACCCTGCGCCGTCACCGGCTCAAGTACGGCGTCACCGTGCTCGATGCCGACGCGGGTGCCGAACAGCGGAAACTGCCATGAACTTCGGTGCCCTCATCATCGGCGACGAGATTCTCTCCGGCCGCCGCAGCGACAAGCACCTCGCCCGGCTCATCGAGCTGCTCGCCGCGCGCGGCCTCAAGCTGTCGTGGGCACGCTACGCGGGTGATGATTTCGTCCGCCTCACCGAGACTCTGCGCCAGACCTTCGCCACCGGCGACGTGGTGTTCAGCTTCGGCGGCATCGGCGCCACGCCCGACGACCGCACGCGTGAGGCGGCCGGCGCTGCGCTCGGCCTGGAACTCGCCCTGCATCCCGCGGCCGAGGCCGAGATCCGCGCCCGCTTTGGCGCCGAGATCACCCCCGAGCGCCTGCAGATGGGCGTGTATCCGGTGGGCAGCGAGATCATTCCCAACAGCTTCAACCGCATCCCCGGCTTCTCGATCCGCGAGCACTACTTCACGCCCGGTTTCCCGGTCATGGCCTGGCCGATGGTGGAGTGGGTGCTCGACACCCGATACACCCACCTGCATCACGCCGAGGACTACGTCGAGCAGGCGGTCACCGTGTGGGACGCCTACGAGGGGCAACTGATCGGGCTGATGCGCCAGGTCACTGCCGACTTCCCCGATGCCACCTTGTTCAGCTTGCCGACGATCGCCGGCGAAGGGCAGCGTCGTTCGCTGGAGCTCGGCATGAAGGGCGCGCTGGCCCGGGTGCAGGCGGCGATGACGGTGATCAAGACCGATCTGTCGGCACGCGGCCTGGAGTGGGAAGACAAGGTTTGAGCACGGGCGTGCGTGCGGCGGCCTCCGAGCAGGCGCACAGCCTGGTCATCGAGGGGACCCCGGTCGAGCTGGTGTTGCGTCGATCGGCGCGGCGCTCGTTCGCGCTCCAGGTCGATCATCGTGGCGCGCGCGTGGCGGCGCCGCTTCGTGCGCCGCTTGGCGAGGTGGAGCGCTTCGTGTACAGCCATGGGCGCTGGCTGCTCGACCGTCTGCGCGCGCGCGCCGCGCTCGTGCCGCCGGCGGCGTTTGCGATCGCCGATGGTGCCCGCCTGCCCCTGCTCGGCCGCCCGCTGGTGCTGCGCCTGGCGGCAGGCCGAACGGCGCGCTGGAAATCGAGACCGAATGGTGGCGAGGAACTCTTGCTGCCGCTTGCGAGCGATGCGTCGCGTGCCTTGGTGCGCGCATTGCGTGCGCGCGCACTGGACTGGTACCGCGGTCGCGTCGAGGAATACTGCCATCGCCTCGGCGTGCCGCCGCCGGCGCTGCGCCTGTCGAGTGCGGCGACGCGCTGGGGCAGCTGCAGCCGCCGCTCCGGCATTCGCCTGCACTGGCGTCTGATTCATCTCGAGCCGGCGCTGATCGACTACGTGGTCGCCCACGAGGTCGCGCATCTGATCGAGATGAATCACTCCGCGCGCTTCTGGGCCGTGGTCGAGCACCTCTACCCCGACTGGCGTGCGGCCCGCGCCGCCCTGCGCGCCGCCGCCGCGACCCTGCCGGTGATTGCCAGCGCCGCCGCCGATCGTGGCCAGCTCGACGGCGAACACTGAGCGAGCGCAAAGACTGACAACCCAAGCACAAAGGAAACTCCCATGCGAATCCTTCACACCATGCTGCGCGTCGGCGACCTGGAGCGCTCGCTCGCCTTCTATACCGAAGTGCTCGGCATGCGCCTGCTGCGCCGGCACGACTACCCGGACGGCAAGTTCACGCTCGCCTTCGTCGGCTACCAGGATGAAGCCAGCGGGGCGGTGCTCGAGCTCACCCACAACTGGGGTGTGAACAGTTACGAGCTGGGCAGCGCCTACGGCCACATCGCGCTCGAGGTCGAGGATGCGCAGAAGGCCTGCGACGACATCCGCGCGCGTGGCGGCAAGGTGGTGCGCGAGGCGGGGCCGATGAAGCACGGCACCACGGTGATCGCCTTCGTCGAGGATCCGAATGGCTACAAGGTCGAGCTGATCGAGCGCAAGGCCTGAGCGTCGACGCTCAGGCCGGGACGGCGGGCGCAGACGGCGCGTCCTCGTCCTGGTAGCGCGCTTGCACCGCGAGGACGCCGTCCCAGGCATGGAGCAGGGCGTCGACGCAGTGCGGATCGAAATGCGAGCCGCGCCCTTCGCGCAGCAGCGCGATCGCGCGCGACATCGGCCACGCCGGCTTGTAGGGGCGCGACGAAGTCAGCGCATCGAACACGTCGGCCACGCTGACGATGCGGCCCTCGATCGGGATCGCTGCGCCGGCCAAGCCCCGCGGGTAGCCGCTGCCGTCGAACCTTTCGTGGTGGGTGAGCGCGATCGTCGCGCCCAGGCGCAGGATGCTCGACGACGAACCCTTGAGGATGTCGTGGCCGATCTGCGGATGGCGCTTCATCACCGCGAACTCCTCCGGCGTGAGGCGGCCGGGCTTGAGCAGGATGGTGTCGGGGATGCCGAGCTTGCCGACGTCGTGCATCGGCGCAGCCATCAGCAGCGCTTCGGCGAGTTCCTCGCCAAGGCCGAGTTGGCGCGCGATCAGTGCCGAGTAGTGCGACATGCGCTGGATGTGGGCTCCGGTCTCGGGGTCGCGGAATTCGGCGGCACGTGAAAGCCGGGTGATGGTTTCGCGTTCGCGGTCGAGGATGTCGGCGGTGGCCTTGCGCACCTCGGCGGCGAGCGTCTCGGTGCGCTGGCTGCTGGCGAGGAAGGCTTCGCGCAGCTTGAGCATGTTGCGTACGCGCGCCTCGAATTCCCGACCGTCGATCGGCTTGGTGAGGAAGTCGCTCGCGCCGCAGTCGAGTGCGCCGTAGCGGATATGGCGCTCGTGGCTCGCGGTAACCATCAGGATCGGCAGATCGTCCTGGTGACGATACGCGCGCATCCGGCGCACGAACTCCAGCCCGTCCATGTCCGGCATCATGTAGTCGACGATGATGAGGTCGGGCTCGTTCGCCAAACACCATTCGAGCGCTGCGGTAGGGCGCTCGAACGTGTGTGCACAGGCGTTTGGCATGCGGTCGACGAGTTTGCCGATCACGCTCAGGTTGAGCGGCGTGTCGTCGACCACGGCAACCTGCATGCGGTGGTCGGGTGACGGATTCATCCCGGCAGTATCGCCGTGCGTTCGGCTGGCGGCCTAGGAACTAATGCGCGGCGTGCCGCATCCTGGCCCGCCGTGCAGGCTTCATTCGGGCAGCGTCACGCGCCCTTCGGTGCTGAACTGGTAGTCGTTGAACACGTGCTCGGCGGAGAGGATGCGGTAGTCGCCGTTGTCCTCGCGCACCGTGGTGTCCTTGAGGCGGTAGGTGTAGTGGCCGCAAGTCCAGCAGTCGAAGTTGCGCATGTGGGTGCACAGACAGGTCTTGTCGAAGACCTTGATTTTCTTCGCCTCCGGGTGCGCAGCGACCTCGCGGTTGTAGGCCTCGATGTACTGGCAGTTGCCGGTGGAGTCGAGCAGGTAGCCGTAAGCCTCGCAGTTGGGGCGGATACCGCTGCCGATCGCCGGGCTGCTCTTCAGCATGCGCATCGGATAGCCGGTGGGAGAGATCTGGTTCACCTCGATCTCGTCCTCCTCGGCCCTGAAGTAGTCTTGCTTGACCTCGTCGGGCAGGCCGCATTCCTTGGTGACGGTGAAGCGGGTCGCCACCTGCACTGCGGCGGCGCCGGCCTCAAGGAAGTTCACCGCATCGGTGCCGGTGAAGATGCCGCCGGCCGGGATCAGCGGGATGTCGATCTGCTGTGCGCGCATCCAGTCGCGGATCTCGGCGACGATGGTGGCGAGGTCGTACTGCGCCCAGTCCATGCCGAAGCCGAGGTGGCCGCCGGCGAGCGGTCCTTCGACCACGACGTAGTCGGGCATGCGCCCGGTGCGTGCGCTTTTCTTGAGAAAGAGCTGCAGTGCGCGCAGCGAGCTGACGATGATGCCGAGCTGGACGTCGCGGAAGCGCGGATGGTCTTCGATCAGCGCGAACGAACCGAGGTGCAGGCCGGCCGCGAGCGTGATGCCATCGATGCCGTGGTCCATCGCAGTGCGCAGGCGCACGCGCAGCGTGTCCTTGGGCGCGTTCATCGTCAGCTTTTCCATGCAGTTGATGAACACCATGCCCGCGCCGCGCTTGCGCTCCATGGTGCGGCCGACGTGGGTCGCGGTCGCCTCGGCAATCAGGCCGAGGTCGAACTGCACCACCGACTTGTCGGTGTTGGCGACGTTGAACTTGTACTGCTGCAACTTGTTCTTGACGTACTTGGTGTTGTAGCGCCGGTCGGACACGGTCGGCAGCATTGCGTCGGAGATGTGTCCGACCCCGCCCAGGCGGGCAGCTTCGAGAGCCAGGTCGGCGGTGGAAATATCCACCCCCATGCCGCCGACCATGATCGGCACGAGTTCCTGAGAACCCAGTTTCAGGCGGAAATCATCTACACGCTTCATTGCTTCGAGTCCGTTAATTCGGCAGTCCGACATTATCACCCGAGAGCCCTTCCGCACCCAAGTTCGAGGCGCGTTCGGGCGTCGGTTACCATGCCCGTTCGACATCGAATCGGGTCCCGAGTGCGATCCCGGAACACGCCGGGTCGCAGTCGAGCCCCCATATACCGGAGGAAACTTCCCATGACCGAACGCATCAGCCGCTTCACCGTCCCCGACCTCGCCGACGTGCCCGAGGACGTGCGCAATCGCATCCTCGCCGTGCAGGAGAAAGCCGGCTTCGTGCCCAACGTGTTCCTGATGCTGGCGCACCGCCCAGCCGAGTTCCGCGCGTTCTTCGACTACCACGATGCGCTGATGGAAAAGGACCTTGGCCTCACCAAGGCCGAGCGCGAGATGATCGTCGTCGCCACCTCCGCCGCCGGCCAGTGCCTGTACTGCGTCATCGCCCACGGCGCGGTGCTGCGCATCCGCGCGAAGAACCCGCGCATCGCCGACCAACTCGCCGCCAACTACCGCAAGGCCGAGATCACGCCGCGCCAGCGCGCGATGCTGGACTTTGCGGTGAAGCTGTCGACGCGTGGGGGTGAGATCGAGGATGGGGACATCGAGGTGCTGCGCATGCACGGCTTCGACGACGAGGCGATCTGGGACATCGGCGCGATCACCGCCTTCTTCGGCATGAGCAATCGCTTGGTGCATCTCACCGGCACGCCGCCCAACGAACCCTTCTACCTGATGGGCAGGGTGCCGAAGAGCTGAGGCGGGCCGCGGCCGTGCGGCGCGGCGGTCTTGCCCGCAAGCGTGCAATTGCTTACAAACGAGCGGCGTCTTGTCCCCGCGCAGGCATTGAATGCGGCGGCCGACCTGCGTAAGATCGCGGACATGGTTGTAATCCCGGCAATCTGGAGGCGTTCTGGACAGGGGTTCGATTCCCCTCACCTCCACCCAAGCGCATTAGGGAGTGTGTTTGGGTGGGGGTGTACCGGTTTCGACAGGGCGGGCAAAGGTGAGCAGGCAACCCGAAAGGCGACGGACGTAATCCGAGCAAATCCATAAACGCCAACGATGAGCGTTTCGCACTGGCCGCTTAAGGTCTATGCCGAGGCTGCTTGAGCCTTGTTACCAAAGAAAAGCCGGTGGGGACTTCGGTCCCCATCGTCACGTCTACGCTACGCAGTCCATTTCGGGGCGAGGTTCCACCGGCCGACGTGCTTTGCCCACGCGAGCCGAACGCACCGTGGCTGCGCGGACCCCCGAAAAGCACAACGCCAACCCCGAAGGACTGGCGCAAGTGCTTGATTCAGTTGGTGGGCCCTGCGGGATTCGAACCCGCAACCAAAGGATTATGAGTTGTGCGGGCAGGCATTTTACCCGCTTTGACCCGTCTTTATGTACGCCTGCATGCCTATATAAATCAATGGTTTGGCGTTTTATTTAGTACCATGCGCTATTGCGTGCTTCTACCTGCGTCGCGTACATTGTGCGTACATGGCTCTTCCGAGGGCTTGTAACGAGTGCGCCCGGCGAGTGCTGCGAACACTCCCGGGCGCGTGACCGACGTTCCACTAGCAGGAGCACGCCGATATGAGCATTCTACAAACCAGATTCAAATTTACGAACCTCAAAGTGAAGGCGCTACCAGCGCCCACCGACAAGGATCAAGCCTTCTATTGGGATACCGAGACTCAAGGGCTGGGGCTGCGCATCACTGCCGCAGGGGCCAAGAGCTACATCGTTCGCGGGCGCGTGAATGGGTCAGGCAAGGACAGGCGCTTCACCCTCGGTTCCGCTGAGCTGCTGAGCTGTGACGAGGCGCGCAAGCGTGCCCAAGTGAAGCGGCTGGAAATGCTGGACGGGCTTGACCCACAGGTTGAGAAAAAGAAGGTCGCCGCGCAGTCCGAAACGCTCCGCGAAGTGATGGAGGACTACATCGAGCACAAGCGCACGAAAAACGGCCCGCTACGACCCAGCAGCAAGGCCGACATT